>JAZHDC010000029.1:0-7366 GCA_036541305.1 Candidatus Absconditabacteria bacterium | reverse complement strand
TTACAAATCTAAAAGTGGACATATACATAAATTAATTTGTACATATGTCCATAAATAAAATAAATACCATATCAATTATCTGAATCAATTAAAATTATTTATTAGAAATAATTAAAACTGAAATATTATTAATTATCTAATATTAAATATGAATACAATCCTACTTCAATCCTACTTTATGCTCTTTACAATCCTCTTATCATACAATAAGTAATAATTAGCTCAAGGTTGCACAAGATATATTGTGCAAAGTAGAATGAGCGTCGTTTAGGATGCTTTTCCGGACCAACTACCATACTGATTTTATTTTTTACAATTTGATTTTCTATATTTTTATTATTTTTAGTTTAATATTTTGTTTTACAATTTAGAAATTTATTTGAAGTTTAATATTTTTATGATCTGAAAATTATTGTTCTGAATTATTTTATTCAATTATTTAATTGTAGAAAATTTTCTTTTAGTTTTTATAGAAAGATATATTTTAAGGAATATTAAGTATTTTTGTTTATTATGTTCATAATAATTTATTTTGATTAGATTAGTTTGAATAATGGCTTTATAATGTGATTTTGAGTAAATTAGTAGGGCAGTACTCCCCTTTTATCCCTGTCCTTTTGCTTTTACTTTGTCTTTTGCTTTTTAGATCTTTACTATTTAGTTCAAGTTCAAGTGTATGCAATAGATTTTTTACAATTACTATTGCAATTGCTAGAACTAGCACTATTTTAGAATTAAGTAATATTTTGAAGCAATTTTGAATTAAGACAAACTCCTTACCAGGAGGTCCTACTTTTTTGCATTGCCCAAAAAAGTAGGCAAAAAAGATCTCCCCGCAGTACTGCGGGGGCTCAGGCGACAAAAAGAACGACACGGAATTAGAGCTTTAGATTACAAGGATTTGTAGCAAAGATTTTTTGAACCCACTTCGTGGGGCCCATCAAAAAATCAGTAAATTAACTTTTACAAAGCTTTTCCTTATTCGTACCGAAGCGGTTTTTGTCGCGGGTTATTATAATCTAATAGTAATTTTTACTGTGTACATTGTTTTCTATATCCTATACCTATTACCTATCTGCTAATTGGTTAGTAATTTATCCTATCCTATAATTTCGAAGCAATCAAAAAAGCCCATGATACTGGGCTTAATTAAATCTTATAGATACATTCTTTTCATAACAATTACAATGATTAGTGTAATATTCATTACAAAAGCAATGAAAACTGACCAGAACAATCCTTTTTGCTTGTCTTTCAAGAATTTCAAGCAATAAGCTAGTTGAATAAGAAAGATAATAAAGTATGAAGATAGACTAATTCCTATAGTCTCGATAGGTTTGCTGTTTATTCCTTGGAATAGCTGGAATCCAGCTGCAATTGGATTAAGAAAACTTACAATGACAACTGCAGCTTCAATGCATTTACACTGAAATATTCTCTTGCAAACATTATGAATACTTTGGAAAAGAAGATCTTCAATCAATATTAATATTTCTATTGTAAATTGCCCTACACTCTTTCTTTTTGCTTTGCAAATATCCATACTCCCCTCCTTGACTTGATTGGCAATTCATACTACTGAATTTCAAATAATAATCAAGGGAAGATTAATCCATTATTATCTTTTTGAAATCTTCTAGGGAGTCAAATTTCTGGTAAACTGACGCGAATCTAATGTAGGCAACTATATCAATTTTTTTCAATGTATCTAGAATATCTGTTCAAATCTCTGTTGAATAGATCTCTTTCCTACCTATTCCACACCATTTACCCTCTAATCATGAAATAATTTCATCTAATTTATCCACTGTAATATCTCTTTTGGCAAATCATAATAGCAGTGCTTTTTTGATTTTTTCTCTATCATAAAGTTCTTTGGTTCAGTCTCTCTTTACTACAATTAAGTCAGTGATTCATATTCTTTCAAAGGTAGTAAATCTATTTTGACAATACTCACAAAGTCTTCTTCTTTTGATGGTTTTCCCATCCTCTATTACTCTTGAGTCTAATACTCTTGTTTCCATATTGGAACAGCTAGGACATTTCATTTTTGTATTTTATATGTAAATTATTCTTTGGGGATTAGGAATCTTTTGTTGTAAAATGTAATATTTTTTAGATATCATCTAAACCAAATTACATCTTCTCCAGATATTTCAAGTTGGCTGTTTTGTATTTTTGCTTCTATAAATCAATTCCAGTTGTCATATCATAGCTTGAAATAACTATCATTGTCATCTAGACTTACCCATTTTTGTGCCATCAAATCATTTTTGATTATCAAACTATCTATAATACTTGTAAAATCTCACAAATATTTATCTGAGATTCATACTACATCATACAAGTATGTTTTTACAAGTATTTCTATGTTTAGAGATTTGTTTGCTTCTTTTTGTTTACTTATCAAGTAGTTGAAATACAATACTGCTCACAACAATGTATCTCTAAATATGGATATAATTCACAATATGCTATAGTCTGAGTATGTTTGGGATAGTTGGATATTTTTGGATTTCATGATTTCTAGTAGATCCATCCATATCCAAAAGTCGTATGTGTAAAGACTTTCTTTGATGTTAAGAATGTCTTGATTAGATAAATTTTGGGATATAATTGAGTCAAAATAATTCAATTTGGTCAGGAAGTAAGATACTTTTCAGTATATTTCTTTGGCTATTTCTTCATTTCAAATATCCAACATACTTTTAATTTTTTCAAAGTATAAATCTCTAAATGAGCTTAGAATATCCTTGTTTTTGATATATATTTTGATGTCTTTGTCGTTGATATCTTGTAAGATTGTATTGATAAAGTTTTCATTGAATAGCTTCAATAAGAATGAATTGGAGTGGATCTCTTTGAAGTTTGACATAAATGGTAGGTTGAATTTTTCTTTTCCAGCTTTTACATTGTCAAAGGCGCTTTTGTAATAGAAAATATTTTTGCTGTAATTATATAATAATCATCCATAGAAAAATAATGTATCGTTTTTCATTTCTAGCATTTCACTAGTATCGATTAGTTTGTCTAAAATATCTTTCCTAAAAAGTCTTACAAAAAAATTATCTCCTCTTGCAATCCAAAAAGAACCAATAAACATTACATAAAAGTTGATAAACCTTTCCATTAGAGCGGATTCCTTTTTGATTCTATCTGGAATTTTTATATTATCCATTCACTCCCCTTCACCAACAGCTGAAATCAACTCATCCATTTCCTCTTCAATATCCATGTTATTTGTATTTTTGAACTTGTATACTGATAATTTTTTTAGTCATGAAAAGTAGTGTTCTTTGAATAGTTTGTAGTCTCATATGTAATGAAAAAACTCTTCAAGTTTGGCATCTGATTTGAGAAAAGAAGACATATATGGATCTAACTTATCTTTGTTGAATATTTGATCTAAAATACAGCTAATTACCAAATCTATATCATCTGTTTCAAAAAGTAATTTTATCAAGACATCAGCTGGGAATATTAGTTCAAATATATGTTTGTCGTTCATTGAAATGTGTGAATTGTATCTATGTTCATTGTAGTTTAGTACAAACTCAGACACAAATAAGTTGAATGGTCATCACTTTAGTTCATCATAAAACATCATATTGTAGAACTCTTTTTCTTGTGCTCATTCATCTTCAAATACTTTATTTAATTTTTTGTAAGTATAATATAACATAAAAAATACTTGAATATTTCACAATAATTCATTTTTTAGAGAGTTGAATTCTTCATTAGTAACCTCTACTTTTCATTGACCCAATACAAAACGATAAAAGTCAAAGAATAAGTCAATGAACCATTTATAATTTTTCTGTTCTTCTTCAAAAGGGAAAACTTTTATTCTAGAAATCATTATAAACGAAAACAGAAATACTGTTAGTATAAATGAATTGAAAAAACTATAATTATACTTTTGGAATGTTTCTTTTAGATAAAGAGCTGATATCAAAGCTAAGCTATTGGAAACACTTGATGGAGAGTAAAATCTGTATCAGTTTAGATTGGAACTAACTCCATAAGAGTAATAAAAATCTATATTTTTCATTTTGATATCTGGCTGTTCACCAAATCATATTTTTACATCAAAACTATCTAATGATACTTCAAACATATTTAATTTGTAGTTTTCTACTATTTTTCTATTTATTACAAAAAAGTATTGTTTGGCAGATATAAATGAAACAAACATACTTACTGGATTGACAGGTTGGTTAACAATTTCATTTGGGAACAATGATAATAGCACTCTCTTGAATAATTCCATATAATTTAATTGTACAATATAAATACACATACAAATATATGAAAATTCTGCAAATTTGCAACTGAAATTTAATTTTCTTCAAATTTATCTTGCAAACACAACAAATCTATTTATAGTTTATATAATTTATAATTTAGATTCTAGTAATGACAAAAAATAATCTACTGAGAAAATTATGATTCACTCTTGCTGAGTTGATTATAGTAATCACAATATTGTGAATTATACTATGATTAGCATCAATTTCCTTACCATTATGGATAAAGAAAACTAGAGACTCAAAAAGATTGTGAGATATGAACATACTAATTAGTTGATTAGAGAATTATAATTACGAAAATAGCGCTTATCCAATGCCTGATGATTATGCAAGGATTACTTATTGATTAGATGATATTAACTATCAATGATATGCAGATAAAATATTTTCAAATAAAATAGGAATCAAAACTACTGCTGTTGATCCTAGTGATGGAACTCCATATACATATGCTGTTACCAAAGATCAACAACAATTCCAAATTATAACATTTTTAGAAAGTGATTTCAAAAATTCATCTTTTTTGAAAGAAGCTAATTATTCAAACTTTGTACATGCTGATGAAGCGGTCTTCAACTATATAGTCAATAAATGAGATAGTATATGAATAATTTTAACTTGAGACAACTCCCCTATCCAAAAAACTACAGATAGACTTGATTTACTTTCTCTTGATATAGAGAATAAGATTTATTTCCCTACCAGTAAAAATATTGTTTGAACTTGAATGGCTTTGCTACATGGTTTAGCAATGTTTCAAGAGAATATGTCTAAGTATGATGAAAAATTAGTATTTTATTCAAGCTTTGATAATACTAATAATAATATTATCTTTGATTCGTCTATATATTCTATTACATGAGAAAACCTTAGTTGAGCCATGATACAAGAATGATTGATGTGAAAATGAGCTAGATTTAGCAATAACTGACCAATTCAGTTCCTAGATAGTATGAGCTCCTGATTAGATGTAGATAGACAAATTACTATGAATTTTTGGGTAAATATTTTTGATTTACCTTCAGTAGATACAATGTTATTGAATAAGTCGGTTTACTCTGTTATGCTTGGTGTTGACGGTAAATTACATGGGAATGTGTCTGGAACTGTTGTTTCCACCTCTGAAGCTATTGATACTAACAAACGATTTATGTGTAGTGTAGTATTTGATCAAGCAAAATTATATATTTATATTAATTGAGAATTAGTAAATTTTTTGGATATGAGTGGTGCCATTTCTTCTACTGATGATCCTTTGCTTATATGAAATGAGAATTTTAAAGGTTTGATAGATGAAATTCGTATATACAAAACAGCTCTTACTGAAGATGAAATTTGATTTTTATACGAATCATTGAAATAATTGCCTCTTGATTAGCAGATTGCGATTGGAAATTGGTGATTGTGGGATTTATAGCTACTATGTACTATTTCCTATGTACAATCTTCTATCTCGTACATATTTTGTACTGCAAAAGTTTGAACATTCTTACTTTTTGAATTTTCCAAATCTACTCCAAAATAATTTCTTCATTCAAATATTTTTTCTTCAATATTAATGATAGAATAGTTTATATATTCAGTGAAAACTCATCTTTTTAGATAGTAAAATCTGATTGTTTTTCTTTGTGAATAAAAATCTTCAAGCAGTCTAATTTTTTGGTCTAATAAGGATTTTCCAATAAATTCAATTATTCAACTATCTAAGAAAATATCAGATTTTCTAAGTGGCCTTTTCATAAATAGTCACTTCATACTTGTTACTCTGGAAATAGCTACATATCACTGTCCGCTTGCAAAAAGTTTGTCTCCAAAATCCAAGAAGATATTTTCAAATGTCATTCACTGAGATTTGTGTATGGTGATTCCCCATGCAAGCTTGAATGGTACTTGTCTAAAACTTCCAACTATTTCATTGACAATAACATTTTGATGCTTGTCATATCTTGGTTTACGAATATTCCATTCTGCAAAGGGAATTTGATATTCTATTCAGTTTATCTCTACAGTGCTTGTTTTGGTATCTTCGTCAAAAAATGTCAACTTACCAAGGGTTCCATTTTTTCGATTTTCTCAGTTTTTTACCATCATTATTTGACTTCATATTTTGAATCTTACTATTTTATCATTTGCATAATATCATTCAGGAACTTCTCAACTAATTTCTGCAGGTATTACATACTCTTCAGATTCAATTTCTTTTAGATTACTCATATTTATTTCTGTTGCAATTTTGTTGGTAGTTACCAATGATATTACAAATTCATCTGTATTTGGTTTGTTGGTAACTCTAGTATTCAAGTACATTAGATCTTTGTGAGTTTGGATTCAATTTCTAATTCTATTAAGTACTCTTTTGAATATCATATCCTGTTGACGGTGAATTTTTTGTAATTCTATAGTAATCGGATTCAATCATTGGTAAGCTTGTGATGAGAAAAAGAAATAAGTATCATAATTTTTGGAGAAAAATTCCTTTTCTTCTTTGCGAACTATTGGAGGTAACTGATAAACATCTCACACAAATACTATTTGTTTTCATCCAAAATATTCGTAGTTTTTCAATAATTTTTGTATAAATGCGTCAATAATATCAACTAAATCTGCTCTTAGCATAGAAACTTCATCAATTATTATGCAATCTGCATTTTTCAATACTTCATACTTGTCTTTTGCCATAAAGTGGTCTTTGAGTTCATTCATATTGATTCAAGGATGGAATCCAAAAAAAGAATGAATTGTTGATCAGCCAATATTTATAGCTGCAATTCAGGTTGGAGCAAGAAGCAATAAGTTTTTATTTGTATTTTCAATTAAGTATTTTACAAAAGTAGATTTTCAGGTTCATGCTTTTCATGTAAGGAAAAAAGATTGATTAGTATTATTAGCTAAATCAAGAGCATATTGAAAATGAATATCAAATTCTAATTCCATATTGTATCTATAATTAAATTATTAACTTAATATATTCATTAAATTAACAAATGCAATTTGATATTTAATCTTAATTGTCAAGCAAAAACCGACACTATTTAATATAAGTAAGAGAAGTAGAG
>JAZHDC010000028.1:0-7422 GCA_036541305.1 Candidatus Absconditabacteria bacterium | reverse complement strand
ATCAAAAAGATCTTTTAGCTCTTGTGAAACTTTAGAAGAAACTATTATTTTTTTAAGTTTTACAATTCACTCTTGAATTAACTTTCAGCTAGTTATATCTCCTATTAATTTTTTGTTTTTGGATAAAAATAACTTCTCTTCATCAGATAGTTTTCACAAATCTACCCCATCCATTTCTAGATTCAAAGACATTTGAGAACTATTATTACCTAACATTTTTATTATTTAGGATATAAATTAAATCTATTATAATTATTTTATAAAACAAATCAACCAAATGTCAATATCAATAAAAAATCAATTGAATTTTGATTTGTAATAATTAAAATACAAGTATTTATTCCGATAAGATATTTTAATGGCAACAAAGTCTCAAGCAATAAAAACATGAATGCTTCAATGATTATGATTCAGTCTGATTGTAAGTATTTTTATCCTTTGAGTGTTCTTTGCAAAAGCAGCTCGAACTAACACCAATCCTACGAGTTGACAGTGAGACCCAACCAATCTTTATTCCAACTGAGACGACACACTTACTAGTGCAAAATGGAACGCACTAGTAGAAAAAGTAGAGAACAATATTTGATCTAATTGACAATTCTGAAATATTATTACTACTTATGCAAAAAACACCATTTATCAAGCAACTGAAGATTGATTTGTTTTAGGGTATTGTAATTGAAGCTGATATATAAAATCTATTCAATCTACTAATTCTGATCTAAGTAATCCAATAACTTCTTGGGAATCTGAAGATAGTGCAAGTTGAGCTTCTCGCGAACGAATTATCTCACCGATCAAGAAAAATAATTATCGAAAAATTGAAGTGCTATGATGATGTACCAGTTTGCAAATAAGATATTTCCCAATGAACTAAATACACTATTTACGACATAAAATAATGAAATGGCAACCAAATTACAAACTATAAAAACAGGATTTTTTCATGGATTATGATTCAGTCTGATTGTAAGTATTTTTATCCTTTGAGCATTACTTACAAAAGCAGCTCGAACAAACAGTAATCCTACGAGTTGACAGTTAGACCCAACCAATCTTTATTCCAACTGAGACGACACACTTACTAGTGCAAAATGGAACGCACTAGTAGAAAAAGTAGAGAACAATATTTGATCTAATTGACAATTCTGAAATATTATTACTACTTATGCAAAAAACACCATTTATCAAGCTACTCAAGATTGATTTGTTTTAGGATATTGTAATTGAACCTGACGGACAAAAATAACTCAATCAGTAAATTCAGATCTTTCTAATCCAATTGTTTCATTCGAATCGCAAGACGAAACAACTTCAGCATATCGTGAACGAATTATGTCTCCAGTTAAAAAAAATAATTATCGAAAATTTGAAGTATTAAGATGATGCAGTAGTCTAAAATTATTCTATTTCCCATTAAACTAATTTCATAATCTTTCCTTGATTTTGATTTATCAATACTTATTATAATCATAATTATCATTAATAAAGAATTATGTTGAATTATGAATTACTTGAAAATCTAAGCAAACATTACGAATATCTAAAGAAGAGAATCAATTCTAATGATTTTTTTCTAGTTGGAGGATCTATTAGAGATTTGTTATTGTGAATAAACAAAAAACCTCACGATATAGACATTACTTTGGCATGAAATCCACAGGATATTTACAATCAAATTGATAAAAACAATATTTCCATATTCAAAACTGAAAAATTTGGTACAATAACAATTTTGCCAAAACAAGATGATCAAATAGCCTTGATGTGAGCTTGAAATACAAGCAAAGTTCAATACGAAATCACTCCTCTTCGCACTGAGTGAAAATACGATGATTTCCGCCATCCTTGAGAGATAAATTGGACTGAAAATATTGTTTTGGACTCTCACAGAAGGGATTTTACGATCAACTGTTTGTACTACTCCGTTGTCAAAATTGCACACACAAAGTTTTCTATCCAAAATGAAATCAAAGACGAAGACTCTTATATAAAACTGCTAAATGAAAATGGTATGGCTTGTTTGTTGGATAAAAAGACCATTATCATCTCTGATGAAAAATTGATTTGCAAAATATTTGATAATTGAAAATTTGATACAAAAATGCTAAACTGGTATCTGGAAAGCTTTGGATACTGCATTTTTGGAGAGAATAAACAAACCAACAAAGTCAAAGAAGAACTCAACGACCAAACTCGAAATATAATCATAGATATTCACTGAGGAGTAAAAGATTTGATAGATAAAAGCATAAAGTGTGTTGGAAATCCTGACGATAGATTTGGTGAAGATGCTCTGAGAGTAGTTAGATGAGCAAGATTTCTAATTTTACTAAACGAAAAGTTGAAAATTGTTTGAAACTTAGAAAGCTATTTTGACTTTGACACAAATACTCGAAGAAGTATGAAAAAAAACTACCTATTAGTAAAATATGTAGCCAAAGAAAGATTAAGAGATGAGTACTTGAAAATATTCAAATCTGGCAATCCATTTGGATTTGTATCATTACTTGATGAGTTGAAACTACTACAAATTCTATTTCCATCTATTGGTAATTTGAAACACAACGATCAACCAGTAAGATATCACCCATTTGATACTTATACACATACTTTACTAACATTGTACTATTTGCAATGAATAAATACTAGCTATTTGCTGAAGTTTTGAGCATTATATCACGATGTATGAAAGCCAGATCAATACTACTATATTTCTATTGGATTAGATGAAAATGAAAGGAAAAAGGTTTACTGATGAAAAAATCACCATACAAATATAGGTGAAGAAATAACTCAGGAAGAATTGAGAAAAAACTGATTTTCCAATAAAGAAATCCAAGAAATATGCTTTTATGTAAAATATCATATGCTTCCATGAGATATTTTATCAGCTAAAAGCGAGAATATTGAGAAAAAAATAAAAAAACTCTTATCTGAATATAATCTTGAATGGATAATCAATCTAATTGACTTAGCAATTGCTGATAGACTATGACAGTTCAATCCAATAGGATTTTGACCAGAAATCCAAGAATTATACTATCTAAAGGAAATTACTCAAACTATTTTTGACAAGCAATGACAATTCAAACTATCTAATCTTGAAATAAACTGAAATGATATAATGGAAATCTTTTCAATAAAACCATGACCTCAAATTAGAGAGATTCTAAATCAACTATTTGAACGGGTACTGGAAGATGTACAGTGAAGAAATAATAAACAAATAATTATTGAATATATAAAAAATAATAGTATTATTTAATTTAATCATCATTATTATATAATATTTCTTTAAATTTTCAATATAATTTTTAAAAAATACTATTATAAATATTAATTTGTCAAACCATTTTTCCCAAAAAGTGTTGATAATTTTATAAAAAACAATATTGTTCATGTATGTAAAACCTTACATTTAAATATTTAAACCAATCTAAATGGTTTCAATTCAATAAACGAAATTACTAACTGTGAAAGCATTAGTAATTTTTTTATATAAAAATTATATAATCAACATATCATATTCCATCCTCTTCTTAGAATCTTTCAAAACATCATATGCATCATTGATTTTTTGATTGATTTCTCTTGATCAACTAAAATCTTGATGAAATATTCTTAGCAACTCATTTCTAGCCTTTCTGATTTCTGCTAAAGAAGCATTTTTAGGTACTCAAAGTAGCTGATAATGATTACTAGAATTTGCAATAATCTCAGTTCATATTTCTCTTATTCTATCATTTATTCTATCAAACTCTTTCTTTGTTCAAACAATTAATTGATCAATATTATTTATTTTAATTTCATCTAATCATTTCACTCTTTCAGCAATTCATGTAAGTTTATTTAATTTGGTTCTTATCTCATTAATTTCTCTTGTTATTGATTTTATATTTACTGTATTTTTATGCTTTAATTTCAATGCAATTATCTCTAATTTAGTAACTGAATCCTTTATTATCAATCATTGGGAAACAATTCATTCAACTTCTTTTAGTAATCTACTTCTATCATACTTTACTTCAATTTTCTTTTCTGTTTTCTCTTTTTCAGTAGATTTTTTCATACCTGTTTCAAATTCCAATATCTTTCATGATAAAACAATCTGTATCATTCAGTTTTCATAAATATCTAATGACAACTTTCAGCCATCTTCAACCTTAGATTTCATGAAATCTTTTGAACTATACTCTACTACTTTTACATTAGCTTTTACTCACAAAAGTGAATCTACTTCATTTACAACTTTTTGAAAATCCACATTAACCTTTGAAACATCAGTAGTTGTGACTATACTAACTTGTTCTATATCTCAAATTAATCACTTATTATAATTCAGTATATTTTTTATTCGAATTAAACCTCTCTTAGATAGTGAACTATTAGGTAAAAAATCAGATGTTAAAACAAATTGCTTTCATTTTGTATTTTTAATTACAACAATACTAGTTGTAGATCAATTCAATACATCTGTATAAAAATTCATATTCCCCACCTCTTTTGCTTGTAAAAAGTCAACTTTATTTTGCTTCACTTTTTGAATTCTATCAGAAAATTGCGTTTTTGTGGATGATTCTTTGAGAATGTCATCTATTTTTGAAGATCTTGGAACCGTGTCTCAATCAATATTAATTTTCACCTCAATTACTTGTTC
This sequence comes from Candidatus Absconditabacteria bacterium, assembly GCA_036541305.1. Lineage (GTDB taxonomy): Bacteria > Patescibacteriota > Gracilibacteria > Absconditabacterales > Absconditicoccaceae > JAZHDC01. The sequence goes on along the minus strand of JAZHDC010000028.1, from coordinate 2,762 downwards.
TTGTAAATCTACTTTTTCACTTATATTTTCTGGTTTGGTAACACTTTCTGATATCTGAGGTTTGATTATACTTGTAGGTTCAAATATTTCTTTTTTTGAATACTTATTCTTAGCCATCTGTATTTCTTTTGTGGTTTGGGATTCTCAAGGAACGCTACTTGCAACCAAAAGTTGTACAGATCAATTTAAATTTTTGATAATAAATTTTTCAGTTCACTTTTGAATTTTTGCAACAGGCTTTCACATAGACTTCACCATAATTGCTAACAATAATCAATCTATGAAGCTTTCTACATTCCACTCTCATCATTCCAAATAAACATCAATTCATCATCACACCAAACCAATTCAAACTCATTCTATTAAGGTTTGTCATGACAACTTGAATACTTTGGAGGATAACATTTCTTTTCAAGAGATAGCCAATCAAGGAACTTTATTCATAAGTTGACCTAATCCGCTCATCAACTTCAAAAATAATATAGTTTTACCAATCTCTTTTAGATTTCAAGCTCATTCAAAAAATCATCTACTTTCTACAATATTATGTACTAAGTTAGCTCATTGATAGAACAGTAATCACTCCATACCAAAGTTTACAGTTTTTACTCAACCTCTAAATATTGTACTACCAGAGTATAACTTTCTAGCATTGTTCAAATATCTAAGTCAAGCTACTCAATGAATAAGTCAATATCACAATCATACAGTAAACATTCATACTCCAAAAGCGATGGCTTCAATAAGTAAAAATTCTAATATTCCTGATCACAATGATTTTGTTTTATCTGACAAATCAAAAAATCAAATTCCGTGAATTCATGAAAGCATCTTCAATTCTTGATCTTGTCATTTGTATCCTCAATCAAAAATATTTAATCACAAAAACAAATCATTTTTCAAATTATGAGTAACATATTGATATTCGATCCTGGATCTTGTAAATTCAATTATTTCTTTTCTTTTAGAATTAGAAGGTATTTGTCAACTTAAAGTAAATTGCTTTTCAATTTCTTGCCGGACAATATCTTCATTTTTTATAAAATACTTTTTCGCTTCAATAAGCTTATCTTGTAAAGATTTGATATAATCTCATACTAGCTTACCATTTCAATTAAACTTACTCTTGATAGCAAAATAAAGTCAATTAGAGTCTCATTGCTTTGCATTCAAAATCTTATTTGTAAGTCATTTAGTGGCACTAGATTCTAACTCTTTATTAAAATTAGATAAGCTTTCATCACTTATATTTTGGAAAAAATCATTAAATTTGTTATCAATAATATTTGATGAAACTAACTCATAATTTCCAATATTTTCTCTTACATATTTATATAAGTAATTTTTTCTTTCTTCGTCATTTTGTATTTGAAAAACTGATTGTAAGGTAAAATCATCTTCTATAGAATCTCAATCAACAAGATGTATTACTTTATTGTACTTATCTCAAATTACATTGATTATTTCATTTCTTTTTCATACAATAGCATCATAATCCTGATTAGACATCAAAAAATCGTTAAAAGAATTTAATAATTTATTATCTCAAGTTTGATGTGAATATGCATCCAAAACAAATGACAAATCTTGAATAAGTTTGAATAACATAAGTTCATTATGATTATTGACTTTCAAATCCTTAGCCAGTTGATTAGCATTGAACAACTTTGGATTTCAGTCTTGTCAAATTAAGTATTTTCTTCAATCCTTTGAGTATCATAAAAGTTTTGTATAATATTCTTTAGGTTCTTCATTATCAACAATCAATTCTCATTCATTCTGATTATCTTTGGTAGTAGCTTCAATTTCGTCAACTTCAGTGATCTGTTGAGTTTCTTGTATTTCTTGATTTTCTTGTTTATAATACTCAATTAACTCATCCTCTTTATCTTGTTTTTTTGTTTGTAAATTTTCAATTTTGGGCTTGTCATCATATTGAGAGTTCTCTTCAATTTGTTCTACAGGATTAGTTTGTAATTGTTCTTCTTTTTCATTATTTCAAGATCATTTTAACTCAGCAATCATTGAATCCAAAGTACTCTTTCCAACAATCCCATCGATTTTAGCTCAACTATTTTTATAATGATTAGAGGATAAATGATAATTTAACAATGACAAAAATGTTTTGCTCCCAAATTTTCAGTCAATTTTTAACAACTCATTATTAGTGTTGTTGTTATTTAGAATATTTAAACATATTTGAATCAACTGTATTCAAGTTTTATTATTGTAATTACTAATTTTTCAATTAATTATAAGAATTTTATCCTTCATCAATTCTGATTCTTGTGGGAAATTAGATCTTAATAAATCATACATCTCTACTAATTTTGTTTGATTATTTGGAGTTGCTAATGAATAAATATTAGCCTTTAAAATATCATTCATTACAAATTTTGCAAAATTACTTTTTTTATTAGATAATTTGTCTTTAATTATACTTAAATCACTAGAATCATTTATCATTCAAGACAAAATACTTACTTCTTTGGAAGTATATGAACCATCAACTTTTAATTTCTTAAATAGTGAGTCTTTTGTCATTTTATAGAAAAATATAATAATACAATATATTTTATGAATTAAATGAAATTTGTCAATTTTTGAACTAGTATTTTGTTAATAAAAAAAAATACTACTTTCGTAGTATTTTATTGGAATAAATAAGATATTATTTATACATTACAGGTATTTGATAATAGTTTGTAGAGGGCGAAGCCGGCGGTGAGGTCATCTTCAACACCGGCATGACCGGCTACCAG
>JAZHDC010000027.1:0-7502 GCA_036541305.1 Candidatus Absconditabacteria bacterium | reverse complement strand
CCACGCACATCACGGACGGCGCGGTGGTGGAAAACGCCACCAACGGCAAGAGCCCCGGTAGCGCGCGGCGGTGTGCACCGAGCGGTTGCGCTTCGCCATGAGCCAGGCGAGGGCGAGGCTATCCCGCGTGCCGCTCGAGCGGTGCATAATTTTATATATCATTAATACAAATCGTTTTTTAACATTTCACAAAATGTATACCACCCTCTATATTTTTTAAGACTAATTATATTGACTTATATTTTTAATTGAATAATATAATATTAAATGTTTAACTTCTTTTTGTTTTTATGAATAATTTAATATTAACTAGAAATTCCAATACTAACAATATAGTCACTAATCCTGATGAATTATTGAAAATTTGAGATGAAATATCTAAATCAATTTTTGATATTCTTAGCAGTTTTAACAATGAAAAGAAAATTAAAATATTACAGTTTTTATGAAAGATACGATTCCATAAATGCTTATTTCTAATTGAAGACCATTTTAGTCAAGAAGATCTAAATATATTGAGAGATCCATTTTCTTACTTCAAAAAAGACAGAAATGAAAATATTGATATGCTAATATCATACTTCAAGAACAATAATGATTTTGTAAATATTGAATTTATTAAGTGTGCATTTAAAGCTATTATTTATTACCATAAATGAGACTATTACAAATGCATTATCAATGCAAGTGATGCTCATAAGTATGAAGTTTGTCCACATTATGATCTTGAACTGAGTTTATATGATGATAATGCAACTGCCATAAAAAGTAAAGTAGAGAAACAATTAGCAAGTGATTTGTTGAGTACATTGCATAATTATTCAATATATTTTCAATATAACAAATAATTTTTTCTAATTTTAAAAGTAATAATTCCTTGAAATGATTTTATTTTTCATTATCTTTAGATGGCATTTTTAATTTTGTAAAATAATACTATGAAAAAAATAATTTTATTAATACTTTTTTTTGTATTTTTTAGTTTCACATTTGCAGATTACACGCCAGTATATAACGATTATAAAATATTAGAATCAGTGTATTCTAGATTGAATAAAATAATCATAAAATCACCTGAAAAAGCTCAAAATATATCAAATAACATCTCTAAAATACTTTATAAATTTCCTAATGATACAAGAAATTATTATATATTGAATCAACTAAATAATTATATAATTGAAAAGATAGAAAACTTAAAACAAGCACATTTGGAGATTTCTGATCCTACTCAATCTCCAATTGAAACAATGAAACCAATCAAAGAATCAAATTTTTATGAAAATTTTTATAATACACATTGATTGAATATTCAATCTAATTTAGATTCAATTGATAGTTGTGTTCAGTATTTTGATAAAGTAGATAAAATAGCAAGGGAAAACGATTTTCCAACAGAATTAGTATTGGCTACTTGGTATATGGAAGCCACTTGTAAGTTTTATAATCCTGCAAATACTCATTGAATATTTCAAATAATGAATTATAATTACTGAGTTTGAGAGTTAACTGATAGTCAGTTTGAACAACAGGTAGTTGATTATATAAATTTTGTAAAAAACAAACGAAATCGGCAAAATAGAGCATTTGTTGTATGAGATTCAAAAATACAAATCCAGTATGATAGCTATACTATTGATGAATTATGGGCTCACTGATTTTTATATAATTGAATTAAAAAATGAGTGTTACCGAGTGAAACAATGTATAATAGCTGAAATTTGAATGAGGATTTACAATATCGTAAAGATTGATTGGTTACAGTAATGCTAAAAGTAATTAAGTGGAGATCAGATAATAATAAGTAATTTATATTCTTTATTTGACATTAAAAGAAATTAAATTATAATTTAATATTTATTACTAGTTCAAAAAATGTCTGTTATACCTGCACTGTTTGAATATTATGATGAAATTGATTATAAGAATATTCTTTCTAACATAGAGTATTTTTTTACAAATTTAGAGTGAGATTCTTATAATATATTATTGAATTATTCTTTAGATAATAGTAAGTGGAATATAATTTTGGCTTTGAAATCTTGTTATATTGAACAATTACCTAGTAAGCAATCACAAAAAATTGTTTTTAGTAAGTATTCAGTTGATGTAAATAATATTCCAAAAGAATATTTAAGTTTGTTTGATAATATTTTTATTTCAAACATTTTCGCTTTTGCTAATAGTTGAGATTTATCTAACCTTGATTTGTTGTTGTACAAATACGAAGAGTATATAATAAGTAGCACTAAAAAGTGATTTATCAAAAAATTGGCTTATATCATGAATATGACAGATAAGTCAACAAAAATTTATTTAGATTATTTGAAAAAAATATCTACAAACTATATAAACTGAATAATTCAAAATATTTCAAATCAAGAACTATTAAATATATTTAATCAAATCAAGGAATATAAATTTGTATTTAATCAAGAGGATTTTAGCCTGTTTTTCTTGGAATCTAAGATTAGATATTTAAAGTTGTTGATAATTAAAGAAATATATAGCTGTATTTTTGAATATAAAAATACTAATTCACAATATTTGGATTATAGTAAGATACAGGATAGTTTAGTTTCAAAAATACAAAAGATTCATGAGGATAAATATTGATTGCCATCTATGCTAGATTCAAATGATAATGTTTGAGAGTATAATCTCAATATAAATGAAACAATAGCTGACTATAAAGATAGAGTATCTAATATTCAAGATCTAATTAAGTCTGCGTGATTAGTAGATTTAAACACAAAGATAATTGAAATAATTTCAATTATAGATATATTGGAATTGATAATTCTAAATTGAATGTATAATAATAGTTCTATCAGACCTGATATCAAAGAACAAATATTGGACAGATTAGTTTACTTATCATGAAGATATAACTCTGATTTAATTTTAGATAAAATATCTCAGATTGATATTATAGAATCTAATATAATATTTGATCAACTTTTTTCTTGAAAATAATTTATATATATAATTTATATTGATGTTATTATTTGTTTGATTATGAAATCCTTGAGATAAATACATAAAAACTAGACATAATATATGATTTATTATTTTAGATAGTATAACTGAATTTTATTGATTTAGTAAGTTTAGTTTTGATAAAAAATATAACTGATTTGTAAGCAAATGAAGTATATTTGGAGAAGAAATCATTGCTGTAAAGCCACAAACTTATATGAATTTGTCTTGAGATTGTGTCCAAAAAGTCAGTCAATACTATAATATTACTTCAAATAATATTTTAGTAATACATGATGATTTGGATTTTGATGTTTGAGTCGTTACACTTAGAGAAAGTATTAGTGCAGGTTGACATAATTGAATAAAAGATATAAAACTAAAGTTATGATTGGAGAAATTGTGGAGACTTAAGATTTGAATTTGAAGACCATTGGAAAGGGCTCACGTAACTCCTTATGTATTGTGAAATTTCAGTAATTCTGAGCTAAACCTTATTCAACAAAAGCAGTCTACTATTCTACAACAAGTAGAATTATTTGTAAAAAGTCGTATTTAAATGTTGACAATGTAAATATTACCTTGAAAACAATTTTATAATAATTATATTCAGTTCAATTCAATATACTTTATAATTTATAATCATATGAAAGCATTAAGGAAAATCTTTACTAGTTGGATATTCTATCTGTATTTTGTAGCTTTTGTAATGCTATTTAATTTTTTGACAACATGAAACGTTTTTTCTTTTGGTAAAGTTTCTCAATTATTTGGTTCTTCTGATTTCAAAGCGTCTTCCACTTATATAAGAAATGATTTGGTAGATGAATCTGCAATATCATTAGTTTTTCTAAACTTGAAAATAGGTAATTGAGATGTAGGAACACAGCAACTCTTATGAAATGCACTAATTCTAACACAACAAGCACAAGATTTGGTAGAAGTTGACACAGTATCCTTATTGGAAAATTCTTCAAATATAACTTCTGTTTATGATTCTCATTTGTCGGATATAACCAAGCTTAATGTAGAAATCGATGAAATCTTGAGAGATATAATAGAGATTGCAGAACAAAAAAGAAATGAGTCTGACTGATGTAAATCACAAAAGCTATCCTCTGATAATTTATTTTTCAACTGACTTACAAATAATGACTTTGAATCACTTGAAGAATGATTAGAAAACTCGACTTCATATTCAATTTGTTATGAAGAAAATAGAGTGATATCTAATGCTTATTATGCAGTCCAAGATAAACTAAGCTATTACAATCAATTATTAAAAGTTAAAAGAGATATACTAGATAGCAATAAAGATTTGATTATAAGTAATTTTCAAAATTTCAAAAATGATAATCTAGAACAATTAATATGAATTAGAAATAATTTAAGAAATTATAAATGATACAACTAATTGCTACGCAATAGTAGTCAGCACTCAGTACTTAGTACCAAGTTCAAGGTTCGAATAATTATTATTTCTATAAGTACTAAATAATCTGCTGAATAGCGATTGCGATTGGGGATTGTTGTGGATTATTAACACTGTGTACAATTTACTATCGCAATCCCCTAATTGCGAAGCAATTCCCCTTAAGTACTAAATACTTGAACTCAAACTCAAACTAAGTTAGTTCTAGTTCTAGTACCCAGTTCAAGTTCGAGGTTCAGATAATTATTGTTATCCCTAATCCTAATCGTCATCCTCATCCTAATCCAAAATAGCAATAGCGATTGGGGATTGGAGTGGATTATTGAACCCTATCTTTTTTCTTTCCCAGTTTTGATTATAGCGATAGCAATTGTACATAGTGTAGATTATAACTATGTTCTATTTACTATTGCAATCTGCTAAATCGGGAAGGACTAAAGGATGGGTGCAAAAGTAGTAGCCAATGCATTATCGGTTTGTGTGGAAAATTCATTCTCTGTCGGTTCTTTCGTAAGTATGAGCACCAAAATAATCTCTTTGTCACTGAATAATATTTGCATTAGAATATTCTTCACTCATATTTTTTAGATAAGAAACTGCTGATTGTAATGTAGGACAATATATATTATTTTTATTTATTATTCTATAGAATTCAGTGGAATTATAATGATTTTCTAATATAGTTTTTTGTATTTTTTCTAATTGAAATATGTGAAAAGTATTCAAGTCAATATTTGAAATTTCTCCAAAACTTTTTTCTAGTAGTTCTAATAATTTAGATCTAATTATACATCATCATTGCCAAATACGACTAATTTCTCACATGTTTACATCCCATTTTTCTTGGTATGAAGCTTGACTAATTAGATGAAATCATTGAGCATAAGACATAATTATACCATTGTAAAGACTAGATTCTACGATACTCAAAAATTCATTTAAATCTGGCAGATTATTATTTCATTTTCACAATATTATTTTTTTGGAGTTTGCTACTCTAATTTGTTTGAAAGATGATGCGTATCTAGAAAAAACAGCTTGAGTAATAGTTGGCGTTGGTACTCATCTTTCCAATGCTTCTATACTGGTCCATTTTCAAGTTCATTTATTTCAAGCAGTATCTAATATGTTTTCTACTAAATAATTATTATTATATTCGTCTTTTCTTTGTAGAACTGTTCCAGTAATTTCAATTAAGTAAGAGTTTAGTTTTCATTTGTTGAACTCTTCAAATATTTTGCCAATATCCCCACTTCATAAATCGTACAAGTCTTTCAATATTTCATATACTTCAGCAATCATTTGCATTATTCAATATTCTATACCGTTGTGTACCATTTTCACATAGTGTCATGCTCAATCTTGTCCCATATAGTTTACACAAGGTCTGTTTTGGAAGTCTTTGGCTGCAATTGCTTGGAATATAGGCCTTACCATTTCCCAGTCATCCTTTTCACCACCTGGCATTATACTTGGTCAGTTCAAAGCTCCTTGTTCTCATCATGAAACTCAACATCACATATAGTTTATTCACACATTACTTAATCTAGCTTTTCTTGATTGTGTATCTTTGTAATATGTATTTCATGCATCAATAATCAAGTCTCATTTATTCAATAGTGGAATTAACTCATCAATTACTTGATCTACAGGATTTCCAGCTTTTACCATAATTATAATTTTTCTTGGCAAATTTAGATTTTCTACAAATTCTTTCATACAAAAAGCTCAATTTAATGTTGGCGATCAGTGCAATTCTATAATATCTTTTGTTACTTGGGATGTTCTGTTGTATACTAAGGTTTTGAAGCCGTGATTTGCTATGTTGCGTGCTAAATTTTGTCACATTACAGCCATTCCAATTACTCAAATATCACTTTTACTCATTTATTTATTTTAATATTAAAGATTATTCCAATTCAAGTCAATCTTTTACTTTATCGTACATTTTTATAATATATTCAGGGCTTTCGTATTTAGGAAAAAGTAACTGTCACAATGGAATTTTCAAGTTAATTTTTTCTGCTACTTTTTCATTGTTTCCTATCAATGAGTTCACGAACTCTTCATCATAATTATTTTTTTTCATAATTTTTATTACTTCATCTTCATTCAGTATATGATGCTGTCACAAAATTGTTTCAGTGTTCAAGCTAAGTTCTACTCACTCTCTGATGCAGTTCAAAGCTTCAAATGCTTTTTTTTCTTCTTTGTTTATATAATGAAAATCAGTTCATAAGGTTAACATTGTTTGAGTTTTGTCAGCAAGTTTTTTTATGTAGTGATTTATTTCATAGACTGCTTTTATTTTGTTTTCATCTTGAGCAATCAATTCTAAATAGACATTATCTTCTCACAAAATGGCTTTCAGCTTATCTAGAAAATCTATTACTATTTCATCTTTTTCTTTCATTTTATGCATATGGGCAATTTTGCTATTGATTCCCCCTATTATCGTAAGTAGTCAATCTTTGTATTTCTCCAAAACATCATAGTCCACTCTTGCTCTGTCCTTGTACCCATCAAGATTTGCAATAGATACTATTCTCAGTAAATTTTGGTAACCAATAACATCTTTTGCTATAAGTACAATGTTGGTAATTGGCTCATTAATTTCTTGTTTGCTAATGCTATTTACTAGACATATTTCTACTCCAATAATTGCTTTTATTCATGCTTTTAGTGACTTTTCATAGAATTCTAATCCGCCATACATTGCACCTAAATCTGAAATACCAATTGCATTCATTCCAAGTTCTTTGGCTTTGTTTAGAATCCTTTCTGGTGATCAAATACCATTTAGAAGAGAGTAATGAGACTGTCAATGTAAATGAATCATACTTATTTTTTATTTATAAAATCAAATACTTATAAATAAATTCTACTTAATTACAAATAATTTTTTCCTTGCAAAGGTTTTCCTATTGAAATCATACAAAATTAGATTATTATTATTATAAAATTTATTATTTAGTTTAAATAAAAAATGAAAGCACGATTTAAATTATTATTGATGTGGATAAGTTCCTTAGTAGTATCACTGTGAATAGTTTGCTCTATCAGGCCGGTCTGGTTCCCGTGGGTCAGGACC
>JAZHDC010000026.1:0-7551 GCA_036541305.1 Candidatus Absconditabacteria bacterium | reverse complement strand
TTCTGCTTGTTTCTTTTCTTGTTCTGCTTGTTTCTTTTCTTGTTCTGCTTGTTTCTTTTCTTGTTCTGCTTTCTTCTTTTCTTGTTCTGCTTGTTTCTTTTCTTGTTCTGCTTTCTTCTTTTCAATTTTAAGTAATTCAATTTCATTATCTAACTTCTTTAACTCCTCCTGATCTTTTTTCAAATCTTCTTCCATAAAATCCAAATCTCATGCAAAAGCTTCAGTAGCAGAAAGCGGATTTAGTGAATCTAATGCATTCAGTAGATTATCAATTCATGACGAAATCATTGCACTAATTTTTTCCAATTGTACTGGATCTGATTGTTCTTGTTGTGTTTGCAACGTTTTGATTTCCTCAAAGATTGCTTTTCTTGATTGTTTGTTTTCAGTATATTCTTTTACTGTAAGCAAGAAATTACCATCTTCTTGTTGGGTTGCTTTTATTCACAAACTATTCAATAACATCACTAAAGTATCATTGGTATGCGCTGTAATCTCTTCTATTTTATCTTGTGGTATTAGCTTGGAAAATACTTCTTCATTCAATATTGCATTATCTTGAAAATCTACCATCTTTTTTTCTTTATTTCTAAATACTATTTACTTTATTATATCTTATTTATTTTAGTAAATATTGCAAATAATTCAATATATTTTCAAATAATATTCAATTATTAAATAATAAAATTCAAATAATGATGATTATCTTTTATTTGCAAATTTATTTATAGTTTCTGATAAAGAATCTTTAGAAGAATTATTCTTTTTATCAGATTTGAATAATAAAGAAACCTTTGAATCTAATTTAGCAATAAATTGTTTTATTCAGTTTGGTGTCTTTACAGTAATAAATTCTAGCATATCATCATACACACTTGATTTGGTATCTTTTGAAGGTTCTGTTTCTGTTTTTAATTTATATCTTTTGCTGTACATAATATTAATTGAAAAGAATAAATGTATATATTCTAAATATTTTTATTCGTAATTCAATTATTTTTTGTAAAATTGTATTATTGACTGAATAATATTTATCAACTTGATGGGAACTAAAACCGTATTGTTATGTGGCCAGATAATCAAATCCCTAAATGCTAAAATACTCTTGTGGTCTAAACAAATTCTCATATCTTGAATAAAACCTTCTCAAAAATACTTATCAAGATCATTTATAAGTTCAGGATAGTTAATTTTTACTTTTTCAAAGGAAATATAATCATTACTAACTTGATTAAGTCTAGTTTTTAAAGAACTAATGTTAACAAATCTAACTCAATTAATGTTCTTATAATCTACAGGAAATGCGTTTTCGTTTAGCATAAAATAAGTACTATATGGATTGGAAGAATTACCATAAAATACAATATTCTTATTCTTATTAATTTGTGATAAATTCATGAACTGATTATAAACATCAACAATTTCTTCTCTACAAGCTCATTCAAAATAATCTTTGCACGTATTTACAATTTGTTGAATTTTTTCATTTACTGAAGGGTTGACATAATCTTTTGTCAGAATAGATTTTGGATAGTACATAACAGAAATAAAAGAACCAAGTCATATAAAGAACTCAAACTCCTCATAAAGACTTTGATTCTCTTCTAATCTTGGTAGAAATCATTGTTTATTGTACAGATTATAAATATACAAGAAATTTGACAATTTATCTATAGGAAACAATCAGTGTTTTGTAAAGTTAGTTAATCATAAAATTACTGAATTTATACAACTGCTAGTATTGGAGTTGCTAGGGAAATATGTTTTACTAACTTTGTCTACAAAATCAAAATAATTAATTAAATTTCATTCCTTATCTTTTAAATCTTCAATTCTTATCAATCACTTTGGAAGTTTATTTATAGAAAACTTACTTTTCACATCTTTATTGAAATTTGAATTTAATTGAGACCAAGTAGTTTGAGAATCGACTTTAGGAATGTTATTATTGATATGATCTGCGATTTTTATTTCATTGGATTTGTTCAAATTACAACAAAGATTGTATTTTCTATGTTCTAGCAAAAATATTGATAGATAATTTTCCAAGGAACTAATAGATTCAACTCAACTAATATTGTTTATCAGCTTACTTCCAAAATCAAAATCATCAACACTATTAATTCAAATTGTCCATACTTTCATAATGTTTTTCAACCAAGAAATTGTAGATCTATCAGATGAATTTGAAAGAATTAAATTAAAATACAACATATCAGTAGAATACTCCTTTCTAATCTGAGAGACCAATGGGAAAAGATTTTTAACTATATCTTTTATCTTTATTTCATTCTCCAATTCAAATTTCTTAATTGTTTTCAGATTCAATGATTTAGCTTGACTTAAAAATTTTCAAGTACGATCTAATATTTGCAAAAGTTGAACTTGATTTATTGTTTTTTGATTTATAAGGGATTGGATTTCATTGGGTATTTGTTCTCATTGGTCAATAAAAAATTTGATATTTTCTACTATATTGGGTATTGACTCAAGGTCAATAGTACTTTCTCTAGCATAGTAGCTAAACAATATCAACATCTCTTGTGATGTAAGTTCATCATTTATTGAAGATAACTTTTTTATCAAATCTACAATATATTTTGGAAGTTCATTTTTTGATTTAACTTCAATAAGCCAGTTTATGTAATTTCTCTTTGGATTGAAAGATTTGATTAATTCTCAATATTCTCATTTATCTATTTTGATAGTAATTTCATTTAATTTTTGCAACAACCAACTTGATATCAAAAAATCATTTTCTAATCAATTAGATGATAATGATTTTGTAGCAAGATCTTTTGTACTTTCATATTTTGACTCATCAGTAAGGGAATTAAGTTTTGAATTTAGATTTCTATATTTTGTGGTCTTAATCAGTTCAATGCGATTTGTTTTTAGTAAATTTGCATCATTAGGAAGTATTACATTGAAATCTTTATACAGCAATTGGATACTATCCCCTACTATGATAATATTTCATGTTACCTTGTCTTTTATGACAAAGTAATTCTTTACTTTTGCTCAATCTAATCTACTTTCTTGAGACAAACTATCAGACCATGAATTTACAAGATGATAATCTATAAACTCTATACGATTAGCCAAAATATCATAAATATCAAAACTTCCAAAAACAGCACATAGATTTCTAATTCTAGAAATTGCTTTAGTATCTATTCATTTTCTCATAGATTTATCTTGTCTAACATCGCTATAATAGGAGTCTAATACATTCAAGGCTCTCTCAATTTGCTCAATTGGATAATCTTGAAGTGCAACTAAAAAATTATCTTTTAGATTGTCCAAGACTTTAGTATCATTATCCAATATCAAAGACAATGAATAACTTACAATCTGTTTCACAGTGTTTATTTTTCATCACTTATCTCTGTCATGAATCTGTAACAATTGTTGTGCTTGTAAATATGTATTTTTATCTATATTATTGTTATTTAGCAATTCTATCAGTTCATTTTGTAATTCTATACTTACTCAAGATTGTTTGATCATATAGCATAATTTTTCCTTGTCCATTTTGATTATTCAATTTGTAAAACAAAATAATATAAATAATTAAGAATATATGTCAAACTAAATATGAAATATAATAATATTAGAAATAATTACTCGTTAATTTTGAATAACAAAAAAAGTTACTCCGATAATGAAGTAACTTAAATATAATAATTACAAATTATTTCTTTACTTTTCAAATCAAATAATTTTTCAACATATCCTTAGCATTTTGTGAATGTGGAGTTCAAGATCACATTGGTCTAGTATTAAATAATTCAGTAGCTTCTTTACCACATCATTCTACTATTGCTTCACCTCAAGGATGTTTATTTATGTAATCTGTTACATCATATACATATCAATTTACTACCAACCAACAACTTTCTTTGATTCAATGTGTTGCTATATCTTCCATAGTAAATGCAGTCATTTCATCATCTGCTATTGGAGCTGCTTGCTCATCATTAGCTTGAGTAGGTATATTTTGAGTTGGTGCTTGAAGTTCTTGTTCTTCTGGAGCTACATCAACATCTCAAGATTGTATTTCTACATCTCAAGTTTGCGCTTTAACATCTTGATTATTTGTCTCAGGCAAGTCTGAAGTTTGATCTATTACAGGAGTAACTTCAGAATTATTTGTTGTATCTGCAGGTGTAGAATTATTCAAACATCCACCTAAAATCAAAGTTCAAAATACTAAATTCAATAATATAATTTTTTTCATAAGATAATAATTTAATAATAAATAAATTGTATTATAACTATTATAATCAAGTTTTCAATAAAAATTAAGAATTAACTAATATAGTGAATAAAATACACAAGTCCAATTTGAACTAGCACTATATCTAGTACAAGTAGATGATCAAGTACGAGTAAAACTTCAATTATTTGCAGTAAAAATACAATTTCATGAAGAAGATAATAATGATGAATTAACTAGTGATTGTCAAGAAGGAATAGTGTTAACTGTTCAATTACAATTAACAGTATATCAACACCAGGTACAATTGTATAATCATTGAGAAGAAACCTTTACTCAAGGATAAACTACAGTATTTACAGGAATATTCCGGACATTATCATTATCAAGAATTAATATTGCACAAAGAGTTCAACTAGAGCAAGTTTGAGTTGTTGATGGCTTTATTCAAGAACAGTAATAATCTGACACAGTTGATCACAAACTACTTCTACATGTAACCGACCTTGATTGGGTTCAAGATCAACAGGTTGTACTACAAGCTCACCAAGATCACACTTGCCAGGTATAAGTAACACATGTTTGTGTGTTACAGCTTTGAGAACTACTTCAAGTACAATTTGAACTAGTACAAGATTGACTTGTAGATGGTTTTGGTGATATACAATAACTATCAGAAACAACTGTTCATGTATTATCTTTGCATTCTACTGTTCTAGTTTGTGTTCACGATGAGCTATTACAAGTCCTATATTGTATTCATCACCCACAAGTCACGCTACACGCTCACCGTGATGACCAAGTTCATCAGCTACATGTTCACCATGAAGTTGCATCCCATGAATATGTTACACATGATTGAGTGTTACAAGTTTGACTTGTCGTTGGTTTGGTTTCAATACAATCAGCATCTGTAAGTGTTGTTCAGCCTGTAGTTTTACACTCTACTTGTCTTGTTTGAGTTCATCATCCACAGCTTTCACTACACACTCACCAAGTTCCACTTAATCGTTCATTTTTTGAACATACTCATCATTGAATTGTATATCATTCCAAACAGTTTATTTCACTTTGCTCAGTTGAATAACTTACTGTTCAATTATTACAATTTGCTGTTAACTGTAATGTGTTTGTTCAATCTGTAATATTTACTATCTTTATTTTTGTTTGTGATTGACTGTGTAATATTAGATCAAAACTATATCCATCATACTCATGTGCTTCACAAATTTTTTCCATAGATTCACTATTCTTTACTATTCACGTTGTTTTTATCAACTCATCTATTGCAGAATTATTATCAAACTCTGGAAATGTTGTCTTTATTTCATTTATTGTATTTTCTCTAACTGTAGCATCATCACTTAACAATCCTGTAACATTTCATGTATTTACTTGTGACCTATTATCATAAGAATCATCTTGCTTAAGTATATCCTGCTGGGAATCTAATTCATAATCTCAATTATATTCGTCAATCTTTACTGGATCTACCATAAGAGTATCTGTCTTTATCAAATATAGCTCCTCTCACAATTTCTTTATCAAATATCATCTATAATTTGTAAGTATAAATGTAGTTTCATAATCATTTGCATACACATTGTCTATTCAATATGATATTTGTTTTTCATTTTCTAGTATAGCTAATAGTTGATAAAACTTTTTATCTTGGGTCAAACTATACTCATAATAATCTCATCTTGGATCTTTTGGTATTTTATTCAACATTCAAACAAAATCAGTCATTGTTTCTCCAAATTTTCATTGATACCATAATATTCAGTATTTATCATATTTTATTTCTATCTTTGGATCAGGGTCTGGATAGTTAACTGACTCTTTGGATACAAATGATATTTGTATTGTATTTTCTAAGGTCTTTAGATCAGATATTCTTCTACTATCTCTAGATTTTCATATCCATTGAGATACCAATAAAAATGCACTTGCTCAAAGTACAGATATTATTGCAATAACAATTATTAATTCAATTAGTGTAAAAGATCTTAAGAATTTTTTTATAAATTTTGCCATTTCATTTTTGCACAATAAACTACTATGATAATAGCTATTATAATAAAAGATTTAATAAATTCAACAGAAGATATAGATTAGTATACATTTTGTGCATTTATTATAAAAGTACTATAATTAAATCTATTCTAAAGACAAGTTCACCAAATAAGTTTTGTATAAATTGAATTATCTTAGATATCAAAATTCGATGAAATAATTAAACTCTTCAAATGGACTAAATAATAAAAATTATAATTTAAAGGAAAATATTTAATAACGATAGATTCACATCAAGACAAAACTTGTACTTTTCAATAGTAATTTTTTTTAACAGGGAAAAATATTCGTTCACGAGCAGAATAATTAGCTGAATCTTCTGACTCAAAATTAAACATTCTATTTTATTAAAAAATATACCATTCATCTAATTCTTTACACAAACAGATCATCAAGGTATAACAGTTCATTCTCAAGGGATTGAAATTCATTGAAAGGAAAATAAAGTAAATCAGCTAGCACAACCACAAATATAATAATTTCATTGATATCAATTATTGGTATAGTTACAAACAGCAGGATAAGTTGTGCCTTGTTGGGTACAAGCAGTTCTCCGTATGTTCTGATTACTATTAATTCTTGTTGTTTGTGTGGGACAGAAACCATAATTTCATCACTTACTATAAACTACTGAATTTCAATTAATTTTACTATTTACTTCATTAACCCAGTCACTTGTGATAACATCTTACTTTATAGCTGTTTGAGTAAGATTGGTAATAAGCTTCCTGCTCAGTAAACAATTCATAGTGATACAATTAATGAACTTGTCAAAATCAATAATAATTTAAACCAATTTTTCATTATTTTGTAAATTATTAAAAAAAAATATACTATCATGTAATTTCAAAAAAAGTTATTGTTTCATGCAAGTATATCAACGCTCTCATATACTTATAAGCTTAAATCATGCTAAACATGCACAATTTCAATCAGCACTATATGGTAGATTAAGTCTCTTACAATAAGCTGGAGATATTGAAGCATAAGGTTCATTATTACTATCAACACAATAATAATGTGTTCTTTGAGCACTGTCTTCATGTGGGGAGAATCTTTCTTGATTATGAGAACAATATCAATAAAAACTTCACTTTACATACTCTCAACTAGATGACATTTTTGTATTTACAGCATTTACCCAGTCACTAGTAATAACATCTCACTTTATAGCTGTTTGAGTAAGATTGGTAATAAACTTCCCTGCTCAGTAAACTATTCACAGTGATACTACTAAGGAACTTATCCACATCAAT
>JAZHDC010000025.1:0-7597 GCA_036541305.1 Candidatus Absconditabacteria bacterium | reverse complement strand
ACTTCATCCAAAAAAATAATTCAATCTTTATAAAAATCAAATCAATACTCAAACAGAAAATAATTTATAAAATCATTTTTAGTATTAAATTCTATACCAAAAATATCTTCCAAGTTGAAATACAGAGTCTTGAATGAACTTTCTAGTCTTTCCTTCAACATCTCCATAATAGTAGTTTTTCCAACTTGTCTAGCTCAAACAAGCAAAAAAAGTTTTTCAGTATCTATTTTTGACAATATTTTATCTAAATATTTCTTTCTATAAATTTGCATTTTTCATACTTAAATTGTAAAATTATTTACATTTTTAGTATATATATTGTTTAAAGAATTTCAATATCTTTTTTATAATAGTTAGCTTTACTGAATCAAATAATTGAAGAGCCAATTCTAATTGAACAATTAAATAACTTGAATAAATTAGATTAAGAGTACTATATCAAAAACCTTTTATCTCAATCTTGTTCCAAAAACTCAGCAAAGTATTTTTTGTATTTTTTTTGATAGTAGTGTTTATCAAAAAACTTATCTTTACTGGAAGATTTTACTATAGTTGCAGGATTTAGGTACTTGTGAATATTATGCAAACACATTACAAATGGTGGTCTTGTTTCTCTTACTAGTAAATAACTCATCAAAAGAGATCAAGTACGATGATTTCCCTCTATAAACAACTGTGGTTGACTTACTCCATAAACAAAAAGTCATGCAGCTAATTTATATTTTTTCTTTTTCTTTATTTCATCTCAATGATTATATTTAGCATATTTTTTGTGATACCGTTTGAAAATAAATGGAAATTGCTTGAAAAAATGCATTTGAGTTGCTCTAATATGAGATTGATATTCATAACGAACTTTGTGATCATCCCCCATCAATACCAAATGATTTAGCTCCAAAATATGATTGGTATTTCAATTACCAAATAAGTCTATATTTGATCTTATCAAAAAGTCTACATAATCATATCCACACATAAGATTATCAATAAGTTCAGCTGTAATCAAATCCCTCTGTGCTAGCATTTGATTATTTAATTCTGGAAAAACCACCTTAATTTCATTAAGATTATTTTGTATTTCACACAAATTAATATATTTGGAGGATCTTTTCTTTCACATATTATTATTACTTTTTACAACAGATTGCTTAATAATAGAGAATAGCAATGGCAATAGCGATAGGAGATTGGAGATTGTTGTGGATTATTGAACCCTTCCTTTTTTCCTTCCCAGAGATTCCACTTGATTAAATATTGTTATGAATTGCAATCTAGGATATTGCGATTGCGATGGGATATCGTCTGTATTATTCATACAATGTACAATTTACTATTTCAATCTGCTAAACAGGGGTGCAACAGCTAATAGCAATAGCAATAGCGATAGGAGATTGTTGTGGATTGCTTCGCAAAGTACCCAGTTCAAGTTTGAGATTATTAGAATAATTATTTTTTCCCTTGAACTTACACTTACACTCAAACTTACACTACGTTAGTGCAAGTTCTAGTTTGATTCTTTAGTTCGAGGTTATTCGTATAACTACACCCCTTGAACTTACACTTGAACTTGGTACTTGAACTAAATTGTTCAAGTTCAAGCAATAGATTTTTATTATTACTATTGCAATTGCTAGCACAAGCACTATTGCTAGTAAATCACTCTCTCCCCAATATTCACCTCTCAAGACTCATTTAATACTCATTTTACTTGATCAAATGTAAGGATTATTGTAGGGTCAATTTCTGGAGCATGAAGCCATGGCCTTACTATCAACTCATCTTCTGTTTCACCAAAATCTTCTACAAATCACCAATTATCTTCAGTACTTTCAGATGCTTTTTTATCTAAAATATTATCAACTATTTTTTTCAACTCACTAAACCTTGATGAAATCACATCATCAGATAACTTTTCATCTAACTTTGAACTTGCTGCTAATGGCTCATCAAAATACTCAAATAAAGCTATATTGTCAAAATATCCAAGCTTCAAAAAATCTTTTAACCTTTCAAAATCATCTTCATTTTCTCAAGGATATCCAACAATTATATTAGTTCTCACATATCTTTGTGGAAAATTATCTTTTATAAAATTTAGGAACTTATAAATATACTCTTCATCATAAAATCTTCCCATTCTTTTCAAGACATTACTAGATATATGCTGCAATGGAATATCAAAATATGGAATAAATTTTTCAAACTTAGTTAATTTTTCCAAATGTTTCAATGAAACAACATCTGGATAAAGATACAATACTCTATACATAAAATCTCACTGAATTTCTTCTACTTTCTCAAGAAGTTTAAACAATGATGGCTTGTTATAAAGATCAAGTCAGTATCTACCAGAATCTTGTGCCAAAAATATTATTTCTTTGATTCAAGAATCAATCATAGTCTTTACTTCTACTAAAATAGAATCAATAGTTCTTGAGGTCAAACTACCTCTAATTTGAGGGATAATACAAAATTTACACTCATTGTTACATCATTCAGCTATTTTCAAATATTCAAATCCAAGCTGTGCATTAGTATAAGCTCTTGGTGATTCATCTCGCTGAAAATCTCAAAAAATATGGCTATTGTATCCATTTTCCATAATTTTTAGATCTAATTTTTTGATATCATCCCGACTCATTTTCAATACATTAGGATGATTAAGGATTTCCTCTTCTACTGATTTTACTAACTTTTCATAGTATTGAACTCAACATCCAAAAACAATTATTTTCTTATTAGACTCTATCAAATCATAAATTACTGATTTCATTTCGTCTCTTGCGCTGCTTATGAATCCACAAGTATTCAATATAACATATTTTACATTATCATCATATGGATCTGGGTTATAAATAAGCCTTTTATTCTCTTTTTCAATTAGTCTTGCAAGTATATGTTGTGAATCTACTAAATTTTTATTACATCCAAGATTTATCATAGAAAAGTGCATCAAACTCATATTCAATTATTAATTTCTAAAGGTATTTGAAAAATTATAATTTTTTTTATTATTAATTCAACTAGGAATACTAATTTTATAAAATATATTTAAAATATGCTTGCAAAAGTCAAAAACATACTACATAAAACAGATTGCTACATAACTGCACAAAATTAGTTTAAATTGGTAGATATTACTTAGAAATTTCCTTTTATCACTTTTTGTTTTTTAACTGAAACTAATATATCAAAATCCTTTAAATTCAACAATCAACCATTCATATCATAATAGTTAGTAATTGTGGATTTTTTTAACAATGATTGCTTTTGCTTGGATATTTCTGCTAAATAAAAACCTGATACAGTTTTTTTTATCTCATGGATTTGTTTGGAATTTTCAGATCCAAAACGAACATTTCATTGTGAATCCATAATCACATAAGTTTTGATTTTATTTTCTTTTTGCTCAAAACAAAACATATAACCCACATCCTCTATAAGAAAATAGTATTCTAGTTTAAAATTTGTAAGTGAAGGATTTTCTTCAAAGTATCTTTGGAACAATTCATTTCATTCTAAACTTACTATTTTATCTATCTTTTTTCATTCTTGTTCATAAACTACAAAAATGCTGTCCATTAATTTAATTGTTCAAATAGATTTGTTGAAAGGTAAGTCCAGTTTAAGCTTACAAATTTGTTTATCTTTTATAAATATTACACTTCCCTTAGAGTCTCTTACTCATATTACAAAAGGTGAATTTGTCTGTACAACTAAATGTGAGACAATATCCTCATTTTCATAAATAATGTTGCCAAATATATCAACTATTACAAATTTAGATTCTAAACTTATTCCACTTTTAGAACTTATTCCACAAATATAATCTACTCAATTATCAGAAAAAGAATTCTGAATTTTACTGAATAATCTTCAGCCAAAAACTGAATCTCATTCTTTGTTAACCAATGAAAATCGCTTATCTTCTCATTCTTTATAACTTGCAAGATAATTTTCATCTTGGATAGTATGATAATCATGATACTGTAATCATCAATACTTAATATTTCAATCCATATCATAAATATACTTTTTGTAATTTTGTTTCACCTTCAATAAATCATCAAAGCATTCACTAATATCGTCTCATTCTAAGATAATATTTCAATCTTCATCTACCAAAATATTATATCACTGATCAGTTAACAAAATCTTTCTATTTACTGAATAAGCATTCCCATTAGAATCTTTCTTTACATAACTTAAATCTTGTAAAAGCAATCAAACTGAATTATCTAATTTTCAATTAGTAACAACAAACTCTTGTTCTCCTAATTTGTAAACATGTCATTTTAAACATCATAAAGATAGTGCATGAGTCAACTCAATTTTTGTATTCTTAATAAGTCAATTATAATAGGATTGTAAAGTTTTACTTCTTACATATTCTAATATTTGTTTATAATTTACCGATTCTTGTGCAAAATGCTTTACAAATTGAGAGTTGATAAAATTCATAAAAAACAAAAAATCATCTAATAAAACAATATCATTTGCAATAATATCTGACCAAATAGATTTTAATCTCAAAAATTTAATATTATTATCTTTATTGTCTTTTGACTTTAATATATCTATAATTGAATTTATAGCATAATTGTAATCATCCTTATTGTCTATATAGTTAACCTCACTTAATTTATCTAGCATTTGTAATATGTAATAAACTTAAAAATATGTAATTTTAAAATAAAGGTAAATGAATGGAAAACAGATTTATTACTCTGGCAAAACTAGATTAGTTCAATCTACTGTAATTCAATGCAACATTACTTTTCAATTGTGAACAAATGATCCTTTTATAGTTTTTCGAACTTTCCCTCAAAATACATCTTTTCAATCTTCATTTACCAATCAAAAAATTGCAGTATTTTGTTTGCAATAATCAAATAGATAATGATTTCAATTACATTTTATAGACTCTTTGTACTGAATTCATCAAAACTTAGCATTACCAAAACAATCAAAAACAAAACTTCAATCTGAGTTTTTTACTAAGTAAAACTCACTTCAAAATCAAGATAGTTTCTTTCATTTTAGAATTATATTGTTTTTATTATCTAATAATAATTGTAATCAAATATTTGTATCCACTAACAGTCTCGCTTCATTATTTTCAATAGAACCACTATTTGAAGAAATAAATCTTCCAATAACATTACAAATAATTTTTCTTCAATCATAGTCTAAAAATAATATTTCATGTCAATTTATCTTTATTGGATTTCAATCTTCATGTACTATTCATAGTACTTCAGAAAGTTGGCTTTGAGTATAATCTATCATATGAGATAAATATGCATTGATTGAAAGAGATTTAACATAAGCTATTATATACTTATTATTGTAATCTTTATTAGCATTCAAATAATCATTTAACTCACTACCTTTCAAAAACTCCAAAAAATCAACAAGAAGATTATTATCTATCATTCAATCTTTAGTAATATTACTCCATAGTAGTATTATCCTTCAAATATAATCAGCATTCTCTCAATCTGAAGAAGTCCACAAATTATAGATAATATTTGTAAAATCTTGCTCCATAAGAGCATTTTTACTAAAATTGGTATTTATCTTCAAAAGTTGCATAATTAAAACAATTAGCAATAAATTTTTATTTCAAAGATTTTGTTTTTTATTTATCTATAATAAATTATAATCAAAAAAATTCAAGAGTTAAATTATTAGTATCTAATCAACTATAATTAAAAGTAGATATTAAATGTTGATAGGCACAAAATCCAAATAAAACATACTTTTTCAATTTCTAGTTTTTTTTGTTCATCACTTCAAATTAATAGACAAATTCCCTGTCTTTTTGTAAATTAAATTTCAGTATTCAACATAAGCATCCAAATAAAATTCACCACTAGTAGACATTTCTATTCAATTAACTTCTATAATCCTTCATTTGAATTGAAAATATTTATTTCCATATGAATCTATAATAAGGTGAAACTTTATTCAATTGTTAACAACAATAACATCAAATAAGTATCCAATATCAGTTAAATGAAGCATTCAATTAACCTCAAAAGATTCAATGCTTGGATTATTATCAGTGTAGTTTTGAAATAAACTATTTCATTTAACATCAATCACTCTATTTCACTTGAACTTACTTGATTTGTATACAATTAAAGGCATCAATCATTGCTTAGATTCTTGATAAAAAAATCAAACCTTTCAACTTTTTCACAACAACAAATTTATATCTAGTAATTTATGCTCTAACATAAACAAATACTCTCAGTTTCATCTAATTATAGATTGTAAAAAAGGCAATTTACAAACTGTATTAAAATGTATATTTGTATCTTTATCTTCAAAAACTATTATTCATTGATTATCAACAATTACATAAGTATTATTTGAACTTATTCAATAAAAATAATCCTTTCAACCATAGAAATAACTTCACTGAAGTTTTTCAAATTTTATTCAATTCAGAATATCTAATCAATTTTCATCTACATAATATCTTTTGTTATCACTACTTAATTGTAAAAAATAATATTTATCTCAAAAAACAATATGTCATCAGTAAACCATTCAATTTAACAATTCTTTTCATTCATTATTATATAATTTCCCATCAATAATCAAATATTTTTGTCCGATTATTTCTATACTATTTCAAATAAATAATATTTTTCAATTTTTATCGACAATCAAATCTTTTGTGTATCCATCATTTACAAGATACAATTTATCATCAAATCAATTTAATACAACACTTTTTTGGTATTTAGTTGGTGCGATATAATTATTTTTAGTTGAAAATATATATTTATCTCATTTAATAACAAAATGTTCTCATCATTTACAATTCTTTTTGAGAACCTCAAGCAACTGGAATTTTGCTTTTGATATAGAATTATTGAAATAACAATCAATTATTCTTCTTTTTATATAATCGAACTTATTATTCATTAATTGTGGATTTGAATTCTCTAATTCACAAATAGAACTTAAAAAATCAGCACTTATAATAGTTTTCAAAAAGAATTCAATATCATCGTTTGTAATAATTAAATCATTTATCAAACTATCCCAAATATTGTAAACGCGATGCATATTTCATACAAATTCAGGATCACCTCATTTCATCAGAATATTTTTCAATTCACACAAAATTTGATTATCCATTTTTTCATCAATTTGATCTTTCAAGTCAATAGTAATCTTCATTGTCATTTATATGCAATTAAATAGGCTATTTATGTAAAATAATATATATTTTATTTAAAATAAATGTCAACAAGTTTTTATAAAACAAATTTTAACTATGCTAACAAGTCCAAACTCAGGCTTTGCAATAGGCATTACAAAAAAACTGCCCAAAGTCTGTTTACATTAAAAAAAATTGATCAAAATAAATTGACTATTTGAATAATTCGGATTATAATATTATATAAATTATTTATAATAATAAAAGATGAACGATACAAATAAAACATTAGAAGAAAATCTTTGAGATTGAAAAGAAGATGAATACGACGAAGAAGGGAAAAAACGACTTAGGTATCTTCAAAAACAGGCAGCTGAAGCTGAAACGGCGGCCACCCTTGACGACCTTGGCGACTCGATT
>JAZHDC010000024.1:0-7578 GCA_036541305.1 Candidatus Absconditabacteria bacterium | reverse complement strand
ATACTATGTACAATTTACTATCGCAATCTGCTAATTGCGAAGCAATTCTGGTCCCAGCCGGACAGGCGAAAACTAATAAAAATACGAAAAAATATTGATTAGGACACTCTATTGGAGTGTCCCTACATTTGTATCTTTATTGTTTAACCTAATCTAAATCGTCATCCAAATCCAAAATAGCAATAGCAATAGGAGATTGTGGTAGATTATTATTACTATTTTCTATTTCCTATTGCAATCTACTAATCTGGTGTGTCCCTACAAGTGGATAATTAAAGATAAACAATCATTATTGAGATCTCTCGACTTCGCTCAAGATGACAGATTAATGAAAAAAATACCAAATAATATTGCATTTCATAAATTATTCCTTATAAATTTACAAACAAATATCAAGAGATGATGGAGGCAATAGGGCCGATGAAGTCACAGCAACCAGCTAAATGCAAGGTGCTAATTCCTACCCTTTAGGGGAAGATATGTCCAAATATAATAATTTGTAATAATCTTTCTCTCTCTTGAGAAAGGTTTTTTGTAATAAAAATATTACAAACTCGAATTATTTTACTATTTTATAAACCACTATGAAACAATACATAACATCTGAATCTGTGACAAAATGACATCCTGACAAACTATGTGATCAAATCTCTGACTCAATTTTGGATGAATGTTTATCTCAGGACCCATACTCAAGGGTAGCCTGCGAAGCTCTTGCTGCAAATGACAATCTTATAATTGCTTGAGAAATAACTACCAAAGCTAATGTAGACTATGAAGCTATTGCTAGAAAAACAATTGCATCTATATGATATGACAATGACGAAAAATATTACAATGCATCTAAGGTAAAAATCCAAAACATTATCCATACTCAATCCCCTGATATCGCTCAATGAGTAGATGTTTGATGAGCTGGAGATCAATGAATTATGTATGGTTATGCAACTAATGAAACTCATACATTTATGCCATTGCCAATATCTATTGCACATAGCTTATCTAGAAAATTAGAAGAAGTAAGAGAAAAATGAGCTAGTTTTATTTATCCAGATGGCAAAACACAGGTTACTGTGATTTATGATGAAAAAAATAAACCAATATGAATTGATACTATATTGATATCTACACAACATCAAAAAGATTATGACCAATTAGTTTTAAGATCATTCTTGATAGAAAAAGTTATAAGTACTGTTATTCAAGATTATTGATTTGAAATAGAAAATATTCAAAAAATCCTAACTAATCCTACCTGAGTATTCAATGTATGATGACCTGTGGGAGATAGTTGACTAACTGGCAGAAAAATAATAGTAGACACTTATTGAGGTGTGGGAAGGCACTGATGATGAGCATTTTCTGGAAAAGACCCGACCAAAGTAGATAGATCTGGCGCATATATTGCTAGATATTTAGCAAAAAATATTGTAGCTTCTTGACTTTGTGAAAAATGTGAAATTCAAATTTCATATGCTATTTGAGTAAGTCAGCCTATAAGTATATATGTAGAGTGCTTCAATACTGAAAAAGTTGCAAAAGAAAAAATTATTGAAATAATATATAACAACTTTGATCTTTCACCAAAGTGAATTATCAATAAGCTAGATTTGAGAAAACCATGATACTCAAAAACATCATCTGGTGGACATTTTGGCAGAGATTTGTTTAGCTGGGAAAGATTAGATAGTATACTTATTTTCAAAAAAATATTATAATAATTATCTTTAGATTTAACTCTGGAGGTTTTTTCTATATTAATATTTAACTATTTAGCAACAATTATTTTAAAAAAAAATCTGATTAAGATAATAATATCTTGAATTAGTAAAATAATTAATTACAATTAATATAATTTTATGATATAACCATATCAGATGAATAAAATCAAATTACTACTATGAATGATAATTAGTGTTTTTTTCATTGTTTCACAATCTTGGTGAATAAGCTACAAAGACTGGGAAGTGTGACAAACACTAAAAATTAACTTTCAACCACCTTATATTTCAACTCCTGAGTGATATTTATTAGATTGAGGAGAATGATTTGGAGATAGATACAATTGATTTTCTTACTGATGGTTAGATGCTAACGGAAATCCGAATGCTAATCTAGGATATAGAATAGTTTATGCATTTAACAATTATACAATTATTAATAATGAATACAAATACTTCCGTTTATGAGGAGATCGAGCTTGAGATGCATTTTCTTTTTTAAATTATGAAAATCCTAATATTGGTAGAAATTTAATAAATTACACCTTCAATCATTTATATAATGCAGGTAAAATTACTTCACGAAAATTATTTTTGCCTAATTGAAATTATAATGTAAAAATATTGAATTTTGACCCACAATATCCTTTCACAAATACTATTAAAATAAATAATAATAATTACTCACTGAATGCTGAAACTTATATTCCAAACATTTCAATTA
Source organism: Candidatus Absconditabacteria bacterium (assembly GCA_036541305.1). Lineage (GTDB taxonomy): Bacteria > Patescibacteriota > Gracilibacteria > Absconditabacterales > Absconditicoccaceae > JAZHDC01. The sequence continues at coordinate 5,133 of JAZHDC010000024.1, read as the reverse complement.
CATGAAATATCATAGAGTTAAAACACAGTTCACAGGATGTAAACACTAGAATAAACTACATAGAAATAACTCCTACAAGGCTAGATCCATCAACAGATCGCACGATGAGTAATGAAGAATTAAATGCGATTATTTGAGTTAAAGGTCAAAACTCAATACCAACAACAACTGAATGATGGAGAAATAGCAATAATTATGAATGAGATTGAATTGTAAAAAGTGATTTTTTGAAGAGCACAAGCGTTACTGAATCCGGACCAAGTTACTCAACTTGCAAAAATTGTAGAGAGTCTTGAGATTGAGTTAAAACATTTTGTGAAATAAGTAATAATACATACAATCCAAACCTTGAATATTGTCGATCTTGTAACAATGGAAAACGGTGGATAGATACTACTGGTACAAACCGAAGATTTGGATGTGGAACAAATTCTATTGCACCTTGGGAAAGTCCTAATTATATATGAGAATTAAAATATAATAATATGTTTTATGAAGTTGGTAAACATTCATGAGGATTATTTGTAAAGGATAATTTGATTTTATCTCAATACTCAGATGGCTTGAGCTTAAAGAACACTAACTTTACATACAATAACTCTACATCTAATTGATTAAATTTGATTTTAGATAAAAAAAACTCAGAAAATAGTATAGATTTGAAATGAAATATAAAATGCGAAAAGTGAAATCTAATATACAAAGCAGATAATTCAAGTAATTCTCACTCATTTAGTGCTCAATGAAAATGAATAGCAATAAGCTTCAACAATTGAACCGAATGAAATAATATTATATGGAATATTGTGTGTCAAAGTAATACCAAACCAAGTAATAATCTATTACTAAATGAAAATGAAGTAGGTATCCAAGCTAATAGTCTAAAAAGCTACAGTCTATCTAGTTATACTCCATCAAATATCAACAATACTCTAAAATCTCCTCGTCCTGCTGATCAAGCTACTTTCACTAATATTCTTTTCCACCAAATCAATAGCATACAAAACTTAATCGCTATTATGCAATCTTTAGACATTGTAGACGACGATTGAAACAACCTTGATTCTTTATTCAACTCTACCACAGACTACAATAACTATAAGAAATGGCTTGAACATTTTAGTTCATACTGATCTATCAAACATTTCTCAGATAGTTTTGGTCAGACTATTACTCTAAATGATATTTATATTTCCAATGTAGTTGTCCACTGATATATTTGCAGTATAAAAAACAAACTTAACTCTCTTGGTAAAGTGTCTGGAAGTTGTGCTACTAGTAAAATTATTTTGAACAAAATTGACAATGATTTTATTTTCTATAACTTCCAACAAATTATTGACCAACAAAAAACTTACTTAAACAATCTAAAAGACATCACTAACTACTACAAATGAATTACCAGTACTGATGCTTATATTTCTTCTTTGATCAACTTCATTGTCACTGATACTACAAACAACATTTTGTGATATGGTATCAGTAAAAATCTTACTAACTATGGTACTTTATTGTCTACTTTATCTGCAACTAGTTGAGGTAAACCAAACCTAAACAGCTTCTTCAATACTAGTATGCTTACCAATTACACTTTGAGATGAGCATTGAAAATGGCAATTATTGATAAAGATATTAGTAACATTACTGATCCAAATATCAAAGCTCTAATTATTACTGATATTTATACTTACGATTTATCTTATATGAGATGATATATTGCTAATTTAGACATTTCTGATTTAGCTGAAATTATTTGAACTTTGAAAGTAAACTTATTGTACTCCAACTTCAATCAGTTCTTAGTAGATTTCTCTATCTACTACAATCAAAAAATCGATCAGCTAGGAATCAATTGACTTTCTACTTACGATTTTATGCAAGAAACGATTAAGTTCCTATGAGATAATGACTATTTGATAAATGAGTCCAATAAATACGAAAATATTATCAAGTCCTTTAATATTTATTACTAATATTATGAAAAATAAAAATCTTACTATTTTATCAATATTGTTTGGTTGTTGTTTATTTATTCTAATTGGTGTATTTTTCTTCAAAGGAAAAATTACAAACTCCAATAATTGACCTGTAAATATTTCCAAAGAATTGTCTACCCCCTTCTATTCTGAAGAAGATATTCAAGAAATTGAAAACACTACTGGTTTTGTATTGGAAACTGATTTGAAAGTAGCAGTAGAAGAAAAAATACAAAAGACACAAAATCTAGATCTTCCAAGGAAGTATGAATGATGTAAAGGTTCTCTTGCCTTGACAAACTGTATACTAAATACTCCAAATCCTATTACCAAAGAAAACTATACTTACAGATTCAAAGAGATTCTAAAACTACAAAAAACAATAAAAGCCTCTGGAGAAAATGTAAAACAAAAAATTCTAGATGAGTATGTGAATCTATTCTCAAACGACCCAGCTGTACTTTTTGAATATGTTGATGATCCTTCAATAGATTGAATGATTACTCAATGTAAAATTAGACTAGTAGAAGATGTAATAAAAAGAAATCTTATTACTGAAAAATCTGGTTGTGATAGAATACCAGAACCTTATGTTAAAGAGTTTTGTTATAGTTATATAAACTAGTTTAAATATTATTTTGAAATTTACATAAAAATATATAATTACATTAATATTATTTTATAATTTCAACTTTCTTACTAATTTTTCCATAAAGGTTTGTTCAAATTCTGAAACCATAGGAATATTGTAGTTATTTGCTAACAAAACTACAAACTCTTCCAAATCCTTTGATGATAACAAAGTGTGGATAATAACATTGTTTCATATAAGAAATACAATGTTTTTGATTTCTGTTCATTCATAATTCATTTCCAGTGCAAATCATTGAACTTTACTCCATGGATGAATTACATTATCAATTTTCAATCATTCATTTCTAATTCAGATTTTGATGTTTTTTTCTCCAATCAATGAAAATAGTAAATATCATCATCAAATAAAAAAGAAAAAAATAACTCAAATCAAATTATCAAAAAACAAAAAAATTATAATCATAAATATATAGAAACAACCAAATATAATATACCAAGATTTGGTTCTATCATACTTTTCTCAATTAAATGCTGTAATTTCCATTATTTCATATTAGGAATGAATCATATTTGTTTTTCAAGTACTGATGCTAATGAGTATATTTTGTCTTCTCACCAATGTTTTCACAAAATATGCAATCATACTGGCATTTTTTCTCATTTATCTTCCGCATATCATACTGGTAATGACATAGCTGGAATTCATACTAAATTTGCAGTAATTGTATATATATCAGCTAAATAATTTGCTAATGGATCATCTGCTTTATCATCCAATCACCAAGCAACTGTTGGACTTGTAGGTCATACTATCAAATCATAATCTTTGAAAAATCATTCAAACTGCATTTTCAATTTGTTTCTAATTTTTTGGGCTTTCTTGTAATAAGCATCATAATATCAAGCACTTAGTACATAAGTTCATACCATAATTCTTCTTTTTACTTCAGCACCAAATCACTCAGCTCTTACTTTAGCATAATAATCATAAATAGTGTCAAAGTCAAAACTGTCTAATTGATGTCCAAATCTAATTCCATCCATTCTAGACAAATTAGTACTTGCTTCAGCAGGCATGACTATATAATATACTGCTAAAGCATATTGAAGTAATGGAAAGTCTATTTCGTCTACTTGGGCTCATAAAGATTTTATAGTTTCTATAGATTCAAGTATTGTAGATTTAACATTTTTATCTAATCATTGCTCAAAGTATTGTTTTGGCACTGCTATTTTTAGTCATTTTAAATCCTTAGTTAACAGAGCATCATACCAACTCTTAGAGTCGTTTCTTTTTACACTAGTAGCATCATTACTATCATGTCAAGCAATTGCATCTAACAATATAATGTTGTCCTCTACTGTTTTGGTAATTGGTCATACTTGGTCCAAAGAAGAAGCCATTGCTTGTACTCCAAACCTAGATACTCTACCATAAGTAGGTTTCATTCAAACAACTCCACAAAAGGATGCTGGTTGTCTAATACTTCATCCAGTGTCTGTTCATAAACTTGCAATACACATATCAGCAGCAACGCTGGCAGCTGCTCATCATGATGAACCTCCAGGAACTCTATTGGTTCAATATGGATTTTTCACAGGTCAAAAATAAGATGTAATATTACTTCCTCCCATTGCAAACTCATCCATATTAGTTTTACCTATCATCAATCATCAGTTTTTTTCCAAATTCTGAAAACAAGTTGCACTATATGGAGCAACATAATTTTCTAGCATTTTAGATCCACAGCTTGATATTTCTCATTTTGTCAAAATAATATCTTTTATTCCAATTGGAGCTCATTTTAGAGGCAAGTCTTTGAAGTTTTGAATATTATTTTTTGCATAATCATCATGGAATCTTACAAATGCATTGTTTTTAGAATTTAGTTCTTTAGCTTTTGCTAGATATGAATCTAAAGTTTGGTGAACATCTATTGTTCAATCTTTCACTCATTGTATATATGATTTCAAATTTAGTGACATTTTACTCATCTTGTAATTCTTTAAATATTTGTTCTAGTTCTTTCTCAATTTCATCTACAGCTTCTTTGGACTCTCATGTTAGTCATGCATCAGTAGAAATTGATCAACTAGTTTCTATTACAGCTGGCTCATCCAAATTAGAAGCCTCTCCAGAGAATACTTGTTCTTGATTATCTCAAGACTGAATTGCAGGTAAAGATTCCTCAGTAGAATCTTGAGGCATAGGCGCAGGTATTACTATATCAGATTGTATTTCTGTAACTGGTGGTGTTTGGTCTTTTTTCTTCAAACATCAAAAATTGAAAAACAATACACTTGCAGCAAGAATTAATATAATTTTTTTCATAATTACAAAATCTAATTAAAAAACTATTTAGTTATAACAATAATTAATGAATTTTCAACAAGAAATAATAATTTTTGAAAATAAATAAAAAACTTAGTTTGCTGAGTTTGAGATTAAGGCTAAAGGAAATAAAAGGTGCAAAAAACCAGGTTAAAATCATTTTCTAATTTTTTAAACAAATATTGTTGAATTTGATATGGAATTAATTATAAATATAGGATATTTATTTTG
>JAZHDC010000023.1:0-7635 GCA_036541305.1 Candidatus Absconditabacteria bacterium | reverse complement strand
TTAACAAATAAAAATCCTAAAATGGAACAAGAAAATAAAATGATTAGTACTCTTGAAGGAATTATTTCAAAAATTGAATTAGACCTAAAAAAAGTTAGGTATATTGTTGAAAAAATAAAAAATTGAGACAGCAATATAGATGATATAAATGATGATTGAAAACTTCAAGAACTTGCATCAAGACTACTAAGTTATGATGATGAAGACACAACTAAAGTAATTGAGTGAGTTTATGATGGTTATTTTATGATTTGATCTGATGAAAAAAAATATCCAGTACCTTTGAATTATTCAAGCAAGACAAAACTAGTACCTTGAGATGTACTAAAATTGAGGATTATGCAAGATGGAAAACTAATATACAAACTAATATGACCTTGTCAAAAAAAATACATAAAAGCAAATCTTACCAAAGCAGAAGACTCTAAATACTATGCTGTGACTGATGAGTGAGAAACATATTATTTAAATCAAGCTGCCGTAACATTTTTCAAATGAAAACCTTGAGACGAACTATCAATAATTGTTAATGCAGAATGAACCTGAACATATGCTGCAATCGAAGCTGTAATATCAAATTAAACACATTACAAAAAAAGATAACTTCCTTATCATGAGGAAGTTTTTTCATACAAAAAAAAAACTCTGCAATAAGCAGAGTCTTAAATAATTATATAATGTTTTTCCTAACCTCAAGAAGCTACTAACCACCAACCATTTTGATTTTCTTGTCATTTTTGAATTCAACCACTTGGTGCTGAAGGTCAACAAGCACTAGATGATCAAGAGAATACTACGTTTACACACTTCAAACTACTATAATAGTTCAATCATTCTCAATCTCAAGCTGGATCAGATTGAATACTTAATCATGCTGTAGATCATGTAACGATGTTCATTCATTTTGGTGTTTCTGAATTTGCTAATAATAGGTAAGCAAAGTTATCAGAACTTGAAGCTCTAAGTGGATAATACAAATAAGATCAATTTGATACTGCACTAACTCATGAAGCATATAATGGTCTAGAAGTTACTGGATCCATAGGCAATTGATCAATATAATTTCAACTTTTTACTAATGCTAAGAAAAGTCAATTCGCAGGATCATTTTTTATCTCTCAACTCCATGATGGAAAAACATCTCCATAATCAACTCTATATTTTTCTAAAGAAGTAGATACATTTTTCAATCATGCTTGTCTTGAAGTATCTCTAGCTGATTGCAAAAATGATTGGAATCTTCACATCATAACTGCTGCCAACAATCATATGATAACAACCACGATTAGCATTTCAACAAGAGTAAAAGCTTTTTTAGTTCTTTCCATTAATATTTTTATTATTGATTAAAAACTTTTTATATTATACATTATAACTTATTATTAGAATAAATTCAAGAGAAAATAACATATTTCTATATTGACATTTAATTCAAAATACCAATCATTTCCATATGATGTGTATGAGGAAACATATCTACTGCTCTCAAATACTTGATCTTGAATCATCATTCTATCAGTCACTCTACATTAGAAGCCATAGTTACAGGATTACAAGAAATATATAATAGTTTATAATTTATTATTTTTTTCAAATCATTTAAAAATTTTATAACATTTTTGTGAAGTCCTTCTCTTGGTGGATCTACTACTACTAAATTAATATTCTCTAAATTTTGGGATAAATATGAATCTTCAAAAACTAATTTTTCTGCCTTTCAAGAAGCAAAGTATGAGTCTTGAGTCAATCAATTTATTTTAGCATTATATTTTGCATCATAAATACAATCATCACTAATCTCTATTCCAATCAATTTTTTTGCAATTCACATTTTCAAAAAAGATAGTCAAATAGACCCTCATCAACAATACAAATCAAGCATTAGTCAATAATCCTTTCAAATATTTTCCATAGCTGTTGAAAAAAGAACTTGAGCTCAGTTTGTATTAGTTTGGAAAAAAGAAAATGGAGATATTCTAAAAGTTAATTCAACTTCATCAGAATAAATTAATTTTTCATAAATAAATCACTCTCCCCAAAGTATTTCAGTTCTAATATCTTGTCATTTGATAATATCAGCTAATCAATTGTTGTAAGTAATTACAAATGTATTTACATTATTTTTCAAGTATTGACTTTCTAAAAGTTCATTTTTCAAGCTATCCCACAACTTCTTTTTTCAATTATCTCAATCAAAATATTTATCACTAACAGATAGGTTTATCAAAAATTGAGAGGTGTTGATTCATTCTCTAATTGCTAAATGTCTAAAAAATCATACATGTGATTTTTGTTCATAGACAGGTAAGTTAGATTTCAATAATAAATCCTTTATATACAAAAATATATTATTATTTTTGTCTGTTACTAATCTACAGTTATGTATATCTACAATTTTGCTAAATTGTCATTGTTTGTGAAATCATAAACTCCAATTTCTATCACCATCTCATTTACCAAAACTATATTCTAATTTATTTCTATATCCAAACTCTACTGGAGAAGGCACAATGCTATCCATATATAAATTATCTAAATGAGACTTCAAATGTCTAAAACTATCTAATACTATATCATCTTTTACTGCCAATTGATTTTCATATTTCAAAATCTGCCACTTACATCATCAACATCAAATTGTTCAATCATCCTCAACAATTTCTTTGTGGAAAAAGTAATGTGGACAAATTTTGTCTTGTAACATATACTCTTCACTAATTTTCTTTATACTTACTACTTTACATTCTAGATAGTCTTTTTTGTTCTTGATAACTCTACAATCAATAATAGATCAAGGCAAAACTCATCATTGAACTATTATTTTTTTTCAATCATCTAAAGTAGATAACCCTACTCATTTGTATCCTAATCTTTGGATTTTTACATCCGTTAATATTGTTCATTTTTTCATTGTATTTGTTCAATTATGAAACTTCTCAAGTAAGAGTATTTACTACTACTGTTGCTCATTCTTCAACATGTAAAGGTATTTGCACCTCTAATCAAGTCTCTAATGTAGCCGGTTTTCTTCAAGCAGAAGATCTATCTCATTTTATTCATGGAACAGTTTGCGTAACTTTGTAAGAAATAGTTGTAGGCAAAACCACTCCCAAGATTCTTCACTCATACATAGTAAGATAAACATCTAAATTCTCTTTTAGATAAGGAACAATATCTTCTATATCATCTGCATAAATTTCATGAATTTCTGATGTATCATTTTCCATAAAAGAATACGCGTCACCTGAATTATAAAGATATACTGCACTTTGAGTACTAATATCCGCTTGTTCTAATGTAGTTCAAGATTTATATGTTATAGAATTAGTTGCTCAAGTAACAATATTCTTGATTTTGAATGCATATGTAGCTCATCACCTTCAAGTATGTGTATGTGAAGTATCTACTACTCTACAAAAGTTACCATCTAAATTCAAAATTGTTCACTTTTTTACATCTGATGTATCAATTTTCATCTATATTTAATTATCAATAAAAACAAAGTTATTTATAACAAAAATCACAATAATTACAACACAATTTATTTTCAATTTAATTGCTAGATTTGTTGTTTATAAAAACATAAATACCAACAATCTAAGAATTGCATAAGCTCATATTACAAACAAAGCTCATTGTAAAGCTTTCACAATAGCATCCTTTCATTTATTTACATTTCAAGTAAAGACTTGGGTTGCATAAATATATCAAGCATATATTATAGACAAAGCAGCCACTACCAATGCTAAATTAGACATAAAATTGATAATATGAGCAATATAATCAAGTATAGTATTCCAGTTCATAATTCAAGATCAAATTTGTGCTCATAGATTTCACTCTAATTCTTTAGCTTGTTCATTGTATTTGTCCACGAAATGTCTTCCATCCTCTGTAGATACATTTTTCAAAGCTTCTGTAATTACCTTTTGTCAGTCTATATAGGTTTCATTAACATCTCAAGTAAAATCTCAATCAGCTTCAGGAATAATTGTCCAATCACTTGCTCAATATGCCAAAGAAACAAAAGAAGAAATCACAAACACTATAAAAATTTTTAGTAGTTTCATTTTTCATAGATTATCTAAATTTACTTGATTATAAATATTTCAGTTATAATTTCAAATAAAATTGAAATAAAAGTTTTTTTGAGTATAATTAAACATTTAAAAGATTCAAATATAGATGAATACATTGCAAAACAAACTAAGACAAAGACTTACCCACCACAAGATAAACAGACTCTCCATATGAGTCTATGTCCTAAAACTATTTTCCAAATATTACAACATTGAAGAAAAAGTAAATTGAAATATTAAAAACTGAATTTTATTTGTAAATGTTAGCAGTAAAGTAGATAAAACCCTTATGTTTTTCAAGAAAAGAGAATGTATAAACCACATAAATTCAAAACTTACTAATTTCTGATATACTGAAAAAATTATGGAAATTATATTTAAATAATTACTTGTTGAATATTCTTTTGATTTCAAGCCAAAAAATCTCTGGGGGTATTTTTCAAGTTTTGATGGAAGTATCCAAATTCACTAAATCTTTGAATTTAGTTTTTAGCTGGTCTTTCACTTGGATATATTTATCAATGTTTTTTAGGTTCTTACTAACCACAAAAGGCGCAACTTTCATAATTCACATAATCTCTCTTGAATCCCTAATTCCCGACTCATACAAATCTACTATCTGAATAATTATTTTCAAACCCCAATAAAGCATTCATAAAAATTGAAAACGATCTTGGTCACTTAACCTAATCTGATCAATCAGTTCAAAGGCTTTGATTTTATTGAAAAAAATATTATCTAATACTTCAAAATTATTGGCTTCAACTCATGAATAAATTATCTTATCTACCAAGTCTTTATTCAAAATTAGTATATTCTTTTCTGTGCAATAAGTTTTAAGTTTAGTTATTTCATTATTTAAATTATACATATTATTTCAGACTTTCAAAAATATATAATTAGATAGTTCATTATTTGTGAGTTTTCACAAGTTGTTATTTACAAATTCTATTGCTTGTTTATCAGACAAAGGCTTGAATTCACTAACATTAACATGATTTAACATAAACTTATATGCTTTAGTTCTTTTATCAGGACTATAAGAAACAAAAACTAATATTACATCTTTGGGGATTTTGTTTATATGATCAACAAGTTTTTTTTCTAATTCAGCAAAAGTAGACTCTCTCATTTTATTTGATGAGTTAGTATCTTTTGGCAATCAATAAACTATTATAAATTTCTTATCTTGAAAAAGTCATCCACCAAATACTGAATTTATCAATCAAGAAACATCTAAATCATTAGAATGAAAAACATAAATATTCTCTTTTCAATATTTTTCTCCAAATGCTTTCTTCCATAATGAAAGTTTTTTATTAAGTCAATATTGTTCTTCTCATACAAACAAATGTATATTCTCAAGCATAATTAATCGTTATTTGTAAATTAAAGATATATTAATCTTTTTTTTCAATAATTCAATAACATTGATTTAAGATTGAATATTGAAGTCAATCACTCAATCCCATATATTCATATCTTGAATTTGCTTTGAGTGTGTAACTACATAAAATTTTACGTCTGATGAGTTAACAAAATCTTCAATAACATCAGCAACCCTTCCTATGGTATCATAATCTAGATTATTTATTGTTTCGTCTAAAAATAAAAACTTACTTTTCATAATTGAAGAAACAGCTAAAATCCATATTAGTTTCAAAACAGTTTTTTGTCATCAACTTAAAGATTTTACTGGCCTAACTCATTTCTCATCATGAACTTGAATTTCTAATTCTAATTTATCGTTAGGTTTTTTTACCAAATCAAACTTCAAAGTATAATCAACAATTTGTACTAAGTAATTGTTAATAGCATCAGTTAATGATGGTAAAAATTGTTCCAAAACTACCCGCATCAACTCTTTTGAAAAAACATTGAATAAATCTCAATATATTTTTTCATCCTCTTTGAACTTACTAACCTCAAGCTGCAACTGTTTGAACTCTATTATCATTTCATTAGTAGAGTTTACTATTTTCATAAATTTTTCCAAATATTCCATAAAAGAATTGATATTTCCTAGATTCTTTGATTTTAAATTATCTTTTAGAGAGGTAATAGCTTCTTCAATACTCAAAGATTTTTCTTTTAAAATCAAAATTTGTTTATTTAAAGAATCTAGCTGAGAAGTATGATTTATTAGCTGCTCTTTGTATTGGCTTATCTTTTTTTCCTGTTGTTCCAATAAACCGATTCTTTTTTCAAATTCATTGATTTCTTGCTGCAAAGTTTTTACTTGTAATACTCAATCTTTTACAGACTTCCAATCTAAACTTGCTAAAAATTCTTTCAAATCTGATATTTTGTCTTCTAATTGTTTTTTTTGTGAATGAAAATTTTTACTTTCGTAATTTATTTTCAAATCGTTAATTTCTTTTTCTGCTAAAGTTTTTTCTTGCTCGTAAGTTTTGTAAAAATTAGTTAAATACTTGTCTGAATTTTGATCTATTTGTGAAAGATTCTTTTCCAAATCATTTATTTCATTTCAAAATAACTCAATCTGCTTATCTATTTCTACAATTCATCAAGGGTAAATTGATTCTAACTCTTTTTGTAAGATATCTTTTTGAGAGGAAATTGTTTTTATGCTATCTTTTTTAAAAATATCTATATATGGGCAGTTCTCTCAGATTTTTTCACACAAGAATATTTTCTCTCATTCTATTGACTTATCTAAAAGTGATATTTTCCCATAAATTCAATTAATTGTTAATTTTTTCTCTCATAAATAACTTTGCTTTAGTTTAATTTTTTCTATTTCATTAACTATATCCCTCTTTTTTTGGGAAATAAATTCTTGCAATTGTGCATAATACTTTGTTCACTCTTTTAGCTCAAACTCTTGCATTTTAGATTGATATTTTTCAATTTCAGTGATCAAATTCTTTTCTTGAAGCTCAACATTATCTAGTTGTAACTTCAGATTTTTTCAATCTCCTATTATTTCATCAATTATTTTTTCCATATCATAGATATCCACGACTTTATATCATTTTTTTTCAAAAATAGATTTGTCATATTTATTGAAAATATCTTCACTTAAAGACTGTTTAGCGAGCTTATCCCCTTTCAATGATGGGATTAGTTTTTCATCAAAACTGCTAATTTGAAGTTTAAATTGTTGAATTTTATCTTCCAAGACAACAATTTCATCATTATGAGATTTTATATCATTATTTATCTGGTGAAACTCCGCTTCCTTATGTACCAAAGAAGAGTTTAGAGAAACAATTTCATCTTTAACCCTCTCTATGTTAATTTTGAGCTCCGAATAAGAGTTTTCAGGTATATCAATGACTCAAAATTCGCTAATATTGATTTTATCTTTTATAAGCTCATAATCTTGAAAAATTCAATCTTGAAATAAATTAGCTATTTGGTCTTGTTGTAAAATTAATTCTTTTATATCAAATCATTCTATAGATTTTTTTATAGAATTAATTTCATCTAAATACCTTTTTAACTTGGCATCATAACTTTGTGTATCTGATTTTAACTTTATTAATAACTGTAAATCTTTTCTTTTATCTGATATTTTCTCCTTTGCCATATC
>JAZHDC010000022.1:0-7705 GCA_036541305.1 Candidatus Absconditabacteria bacterium | reverse complement strand
CTTTTCAAGAGATTTTTTATAATTAAAAGATCCTTGTAAACACTTATTGCTCTTATTATTTGAGATATTTAGTATATATTTATTATATTATACTACAGCATATATATGAAATATGCTTCTTGATTTTTTGTGATTTTTTTTATATTTTTTGTGAAAATTGAATGAAACAAATTTAATTGCTCATTGATTCAATCAAATCCATATAGTATTTTCAATCTCTTGTAGAGTATAATTGATACCAATTGTGTAATACTTGTGGTTTCATATAGTTGATTTTTTGTAGAATTTCATATGTAAATTCAAGTGGTGCAAGTCAAGATGCAGTAATAAGATTATTGTGACATACTGATGGTTTATCTTTATATTTATCATCTCCACAATAATTAGAAGAAATCATTTTCAATAAATTTTTATCGTTACTAGTATGTGAGTACTTATTTAGTATTCATACTTTGGATAAAGCAATTGTTGCTCAGCATATTCATGCAACTATTACTCAATTATTTAGCAAATTTTGTGCTAAGTCAATTATTTCCATATTATCATCCCGATTATTTGATCATGGAAGAATAAGTAAATCTCAACTCTGGAATTCTATATCAGTATATATTTTGTCTGGTTTAATTTTCATTCATCCCATAGTAGTAATTGAATCCAATGATTTGGAAATTTTGATAATATCACTAAACTTTTCTGGATAGCTAGCAAATCTTTTGGAGTTTAATTCTGCAGTAAGATATCATACTTCCCAATCAGCTAAACTCTCCAAAACATACAAGAATATATTAGTTTTTTTCATTTTAATGATTGATTTTTATAAAAAAAATTACGAAATCAGAAGAAGTGGTTTGCAAAAGAACATAGAAAATACTAGTAATAATCCACAACAATCTCCAATCTCCTATTGCTATGCTATTCAGCAGATTACTTAGTACTTATGTAGAATAATGTTTATCTGAACCTCGAACTTGAACTGGGTACTAGAACTTGAACTAATGTAGTGTGAGTGTGAGTTCTAGTAGTTAGTACTTAGGGGGAATAATTATTATTAGAATTATTAGAATACCCAGTTTGTATCATTACTTTTGTCTAATTCATCAAGAGAGTATTTTTGTCATTGTGTTTCTCATACAATATGTGATTCTCCTTTTTCGTATCTTAGAGAAAATTCATATTTTTGATTTAATTCAAGTTCAGGTGCTTGTAGATTGATTGATTTGGTAGGGGATTTGATTAATAGTCTATATCTATTGTACATAGTCTTTGTATTGTACTCAATTCTTAGTACATTATCATCAATTTGAGTGATGCTACTGATTTTTCATCAATGAAAGATATCTAGCATCATTTTACCGTCCTTTACTCAAAACTTTTTCAAAATATTTACAAATTTATCATGTTTTTCAAGTAAATTGAATATTTCTTCATTAAAAGATGATTCAAATTGTTTATCTAAATTTTCTTCATAAATATTTGGTGTGTTCATTTTATTCAATTAAACATATAAATTCATCAATGTATATTTATAATTAAATTAATTTCAATTTGATTTTTTCAGTCTCAAAATTTTCTTTTTCTCAAGTATTCATATAATTTTAGGAATGAATAGACTCAAAACTATAAGTACAACTGGAAGAATTAATGCTTGTGGTCAATTTTTTAGTTGATCTCAAAGAAGTACAAAAATAAAACTGACAACAATATTTGTAACTAATGTGGCTAATATGAAATTTTTAAATGTAAGTTCTTTTATAAGTCATGCCGCAAAACTTACAGGCATATAAGGTAAATATAATAATCTAAGTATCAAAATGCTTTGGAATCAGTTATTTTGGCTATAACTTTTTATTTTTGTAATTAGTTCTTTGATTATTTTGTTTTTGCTATTGAAATCTTTATCTTTGAAGTTGAGTCTTGAAATATAAAAACCAATTCATCATCATATTGTTGCAGCAATAACTACATATAAAGTTCCCAAATATAATCCAAATAATGCTCATCACAATATTGTAAATATAGTTGCAGGTAAGAATAATAAAATACTAATTGTGTAAATAAACATAAATACTAAAGGTCAAAACATTCCACTTGATTTTATAATATTAGAAATATTATCTTGATGAAGAACTTCTCATAATGGTCAATAATTGTATAATATTGGTAATAGTAACAAAATTAATACAATGAATCCGATTTTCAATCTTTTTGCTATCATCTATGATAATTTATATAAAAATTTAAATAATTTTTTTACAAAAGGAGTAAGTTTTCCACTATAATGATTAGAGATTATTTTTTTATTTATACGAGATGCGCTTGGATAAGGGTATATTTTGTTGAATATATTTTTTATTATTAATCAAGAAGTTTGAGCAAGTATTAGTTCTTGTATAATTTCTCAAGCATTTTCACCAATCATTGTTCATCAAAGTATTTTGTTCTTTTGAATAAATAACTTCAACATTCAATTAGTATTTTCTTCAATAATAGATCTATCATCATCTTCAAAGTTTGTTTCCAATATTTCATAAGTAATATTATTATCTTTTAGAGTTTGTTCATTTATTCAAAATGTTCAGATCTCAGGTGAAGTATAGGTAATCCACGAGAGGTTACTATAATCTACTTTTTTCTTGAATATTTTATTGAAGAAATTATTGATAATTACTCATGCATGTAACTCTGCACAGTGTGTGAATTGATAAGATCAGGCTACATCTCAGCATAACAAAATGTTTGGATTAGTAGTTTGCAAATATTCATTTACAATAAGTTTAGTATTTTCTATATTTGTTTCTATTCAAGCTTTTTCCAAATCTAAGTTTTGAATATTCAAATCTCTTCCAATACTTACTAGAATTTCATCAAATTCCAAAGTGATTTTTTCTCAGTTTTGTTCTACTAACAGTTCATTACTAGAGTTAAATTCAATTGTTTTTCATTTAAATATTATCTTTATATTTTCTTTTTGTAGTTGTTTGGTAAGTATATTTGAAAATTGAGGATCTTCTTTTGGCAATAAACTATCTCATTTTACGACAATAGTTACTTCACTTCAAAGCCTTGCAAAAGCTTGTGAAAGTTCCACTCAAATTGGTCATCATCATACAACTATTAATTTTTCTGGTAACTTATCCAACTCAAAAATATTTTCATTAGTCAAATATTTTACTTTTTCTATTCAAGGAATATTTAGTTTTTTGGGAGATGATCAACTTGCTATAACTATCTTTTTCCCAAAGTATTCTTTGTTATTTATAATAATTGAATTTTTGCTTGCAAATTTTGCAACTCCAAGAACTACATCCATTCATTTGCTTCTAAAATAATCTGCATTTTCATGTGTTCTAATATGTTCGATTTTTCATTGGATATATTCTTTTACTAATTTCATATCAGCTTTTCCTATGTTTGAGTTTGTGAAATTCTTAGTTTTATTTCCATGATAAAAATGCTTTCAAATATGAAGAAGTGCTTTGGAAGGAACGCATCCAGTATTTAGACAATCTCATCATATATTTTTGTCTGTTTTATCTACAAGTAATACTTTGAATCATACACGATTCATAAAACCTGCTATGTTCAATCATCCACTTCATGCTCCTAAACAAATTATATCATAGTTATTTTCCATAATATATGGATATCAAAAATAATCTTTTTATAAGAATTTATAATAGAAAATCAAAGCTAATGTTCTATTATTTTTTCTATTTCTTGTGAAAGTAACTTTTCTTCATTTAATAATATAAAGTGGTCACCATTTTCTACAAATAAAGTAGAGATATTAGGAAAGTATTTTGTAAGTAATTTTGTATTACTATAATCAACTCTGTCATCAACTTTACCTGTGATTATGCTTACTAATTTGTTTTGAACATTGTTTGCGAACTCTTTGGATTGGATCATTTCATTTTCCATTACTGCAGAAATATATATTATTTTGGGAAATATGTTGTTTTTATCAAAATATATTGCTCTAGAAATTCATAATCATCAATTAGAAATACCAATTAGTATTACTTCAGTGTTTTTATTAATTTCTCATTTGTTCAATAAGTCATAATAAGTCTCATAGATTAATTCTATTCATCAATCTTTTTTCCAGTTTCACCATCCAAAAGTTGGCATCACTACTTTGGTATTGTATTTATCTCAATATCGTTTGAAGAATTTCTGGTAGAACAAAAATCATCCACAGCTTCCATGAATAACCATAAATAATTTGTCTTGAGTAAATGATGGTTTTGAGTAAAGAATATATTTACTTTCTTTTTTATCAATTAATGCATTAGGTATTTGACTTGGAAGATTTATATTTACTTTGTTTTCATATTCTAATTGAATAGGCTTGAATTTATCTAATTGTTCTTTAGTAATTCAGATAAGTGATGCTAATTTATAACCACTGTTAAGTAATTCTTTTTCTGAAAGTATATTTAGAATATTATAATTATATTTTGAGCAATTGTGCATACATACTAATTTGTAATTTCAGTTAGTTTTTTGATTTATTTGGAATCATCTAGAAAGAGTATATATTGTAATTATTATCCACAAAATTAATAGTTTCTTCGATACTTTATCAGATAATATGTAAATAATAGGAATGGATAAACTTAATCCCATCCAAATTACAAATATATACCCATTGAAGCTTCTTACTCACAATGCTAATCAATATAAAATAACTATAAAAATACTAATAGTAATAAGATAAGTAACTAATATGAATACTTTCAAAATAGTATTGTTTTTCATCAGATTTATATATAAATAGAAACAATGAATTAGCAGGTTTGAAATCAATAGCAGAAGCTAATTAAGTACTAAAAAGATCTGCATATTAATTTATACAACATATCTTTATTTTTTTGCAAAAATATACAAATTACATTCTATGATTTCAATATATTAAATATATAAATAATTTTTTTAATTTTTTTCGTATGATATTTTTATTCATTCTATACTACTTGTCTTACTTGGATCAGAGGAGAATAATCAAATTTTGATATCTAAATATTGATTATCTTGAGTTTCATATCATATTAATGCTTTTTTTAGTTGTTCTGAGTTCATTCATTTTGTTCAAATTTCATTATCAGTTGCCAACTCCCAATTATCTCAAGTTTTTGTCCTAAATGTCTTTTGCCTGTCAAAACTTACAAGATATTTGATATCTGTTCATTCTGGTTTAGTTTCACTTAGATCAACATTCGATATTACTTTGCTGTTATAAAGGTAAATGCTATTGCTAATTGTATTATTGAATAAAACATAATTATTAACAACGGTTTCTTCTCCAAATTCATAAAATACAAGATATCAATTTTTGTCACGAGATAGTAGATAATCATTTCATGCTATTTTCATTTTCAAATTTGACCGTATTGGTGTATCTAATGTATTTAATACTAAATTGTATTTGTTTCAATCCCATTTTAAAATGTATAAGTATTTGTAAGAAGTATCTGGTACCCGTTTTCAATCTACTAATATACTAGGAAGTTTATTGGCGAAAATTATCTTATAGAAGTCATTTCATTCTACATAATCAAGAAAAGCAAATAGTGATAAAAATGAACTTATTCAAGGTAGTGTATTGGTTCAAGGAGTAGAATCTAAAATAAAATCATTTCAATCCCACTTGTATTGTTTTTCTGTTACTCATTTTTTTGTTATCATGTAATTTGTGTTTTGAATTTTGTTGAAATTTACTGTTAAAGTGTAATTTTTAGGGAAAACAAAATCTTTAATTTGAATAAATCAACTTCAATTCCATTTATATAAAAATGATATTCAATTAAAATAATCAGCACATCTATTTGATCAACAAGTATATTTTCTTTCTTTTGATCATGCTCATATACTAAGAAAATATTCGTTATTTATTTCTATAAAGTCTGATTGAAAGAAATAATTGTTTATATATCTAGGAGTAAATTGTTGGTAGGCAACAAACTGGCTTCAATTTCGTCTATAAATTATTGATGTTTTTTGGTAAGAGTAAGTACAATCCATTTGTCAAGCAGCAGCAGCTCTTTGAGTAGATTGACTACAACTTGAGTAATATCACTTATGATGTATTATGTAATCATTTCCATTTATTTTGAAATGCTTTATACTTGTTCAAGAAGGCAATGTTTGAATTTTGTTGAAAGCATTTCAGTCTCGTTTGAAAATAAATGTTTTATCGCTTAAAGTTCAATATTTATTAAAATAATTGTTAGCAGTTCACAAAAAAACTTCTCAATTGATATAAAATATACTCATATGAGTATTGATTCATCATACTCAATTAATAGTTTGTGTTTTTTCAAATTTTGTTCAATTAAATTTATAAATATAAATTTCAGTTACTGTTCAATTTCTTCACATTCATCAAATATATTGAGTAGATCAATCGTCAAAATTAAAAGTTATAGGCGTGTCTCAAACAAAGCTTTCTGAGATCTTATTAGTTGGATATACAGTCTTAGTTTTTCATATTTGTAAAGATCCGCTATTGTAAGTAGCTCAGGCTGCATCACTTATCCATGAACTGTCCATTGCTATATTTACAGTTCTATGTGTTTCAGTTTCTCAGTCTCATAGGTTTGCTGTTATTTTAATCTTTTCATTTTCAGCTAATTTAATATCTATACTTGATGAACTTCCACAAATATTTACATATTCACTTGATCAAAGCTGAGATAGTGTTGGACTTTCACAGTTTATTGTAGAGTTTTTTACTAGCTCAATAAATCCATCTTCAGCTATTTTATAATAATTTGAGATAGAGCTAGTTCATTTAGTATATGTTATATTCAAATCACCTTTTCATCAGGATTTAATTTGGATATTTGAAGTATCTCAACCATCTAGTAGTATTGAATAATAGTCTGATAATGATTCATCTCAATATTCTTGTGTTTTTATGTATACTTGTGAATTTTTATTATATACAGTAGCAATAATGTTGTTCCATACTAAAGCTGAATTTATATCGTTTACTTCTTCTAGACTTCAATTCATTCAAACTGAACTAATAACTTGCTCTCTTGAGGAATTATTGTAGTTTGCTTCACTATATCACCAGTTTCAATTTTCATCAATATAAATTATTAGATATTTATCTTCATTTAAATATATCACTCTTGGCATTCTACATTCAAATGGAAGTTTTGTTATTTTCTCTGATACTATTCAATTGTTTTCTGTAATGGTACTTATATATCATTCATTGGTTCAACTATTAGAAAAGGCTGCAACGCTTTGCCTTTCTCCTTGAGCAATACTTGCTCATCCATCAAGTTTCATATTTTCATACGTTGATCATACTCATCATATTGTGTATTTAGTTCAGGATCATCCTCATCAAAAACCTCATCCTTGGGTATAAACTTGTATTCATCAATTTGGTCAGCCGTAATATATTTGGTATTTTCAATTAGGACTATTAGCAATTCAGTATATTTTTCAACTCTCACTACTTGTTCAACCACCGTTATATATCTTTTCTTTTGATTTATTTTCAAATTTTCATGATTTTGGATTATATTCAGCTTCAATTAATGTAATCTCTCAAGTATTAGGATTGTGATATACAATTATATATAAATTATATCTTACTCTGTAAATGTCAGGACTATTGCACAAACCATTTTCTGTACATTCTTCTTGAATCAGTTCTAAAATTCAATCATTAGTATCAACAATTTTT
>JAZHDC010000021.1:0-7776 GCA_036541305.1 Candidatus Absconditabacteria bacterium | reverse complement strand
TAAGATGAGAATCACAACTAGATTTGCTTGCTAAAGCAATTGAAGATAAGGTTGTTCCTACTGCAAGTATTTTATGTCAGTCGTTAACAAATAGACAAATTAAGCTAGTGTAATAAAAAACAAAATTTAAGCAGTTTTGTTGTAAATATTAAGAATTTCGTATTACTACCTAGCAAAAACATAAATCTCAAATAAACTTTGCATTAGGATTGACATTTATTGTTTTATATATAAACATAATTTCATTTATTAATTATTTGCTAATATGACAAAATCACCTTCTGCAAAAAAATCAATTAGTAATATAAAATCTATTACTGTAAAGCCTTTGTGATGAGTTTGAGATCACTTGAATTCTGATTTGTCTGGATCTTGTACTTTAGTAGAAATTCAAAGAACTACTTGAAAGATTATTAGAATATTGGTAGATTGTGGAAGACAGCAAATGGGAGATAATAATTTGCAATCTATGTGAATAAATCCTCTAGATCTAGATTGTGTTGTGGTTACCCATGCACATGCGGACCATGTTGCGCTTTTGCCATTATTAGTAAAAGATTGACTTGAGTTCAATGGTAAAATTTTGATGACAAATACCACTTATGCATTGTCAAAAATTATGCTTATGGACGCAGTAGATGTTATGACAGCTGAATTTAATAGAATTTCTTCCCATGGATCTAATAGACACATGAAGCAAAGTTCAAAACTTGAACAGTTAAATCATTTGAAAAAAAAGTTGGAGTTGATATGAATAAATAAGAAAAATAAAAAACATATGAAAACAACAAAGTCAAAAAGAGAGCCTTTATCAAAGAATCAAAAACAAGAAGTTCTTTTTCTTCAAGAACAAATAAAGGAAGCAGAAGTATATCTTAGAAGGAAAAATGCACTAAATGAAGAGCTAATTCAGAAGAACTTGGAAGAAAAACTAGAAAATGCAGGTATACAAATGCTTTATGATTACAAAGATGTAACGAATGTATTAAATAGAAAAAATACTGAATGCTTGGATTATAATACTTATTATGATTTGTGAGATTGAGTTCGTTTGTGCTTTATCAATGCTTGACATGTTTTGTGATCTGCACAATGTTTGGTTCAAGTAGATACTGGTATGTGAGAGTATGTAAATCTTTGATTTTCTTGAGATTTTGGAAGATTTGATTGAACGAGTAATGTTGGAATGCCAGATATTTTCCAAGAAAAATTAGATTTTTATATGATAGAGTCTACTTATGGATGAAGATACCACACAAACAGAGATGAGGAGATGAAATTTTTAGCAAATTTGATAAATTCTGTCGCAAAAAGAAAGTGAAGAGTTTTCATACCAACATTTATGTTACAAAGATTTCAAGATGTTGCTGCTAATCTAATTAAAATGCAATTATCTAATGATCCAAAAATTGACTCTTTGAAACATTTGAAGTCAGTACAATTTTATTATGGTTGAGTGAAATTAGATCAAATTAATTGAATTTACTATCAAATGTGAGATAACGATATTTATAAAAACTTACATAGTTCTTGAAGATTGGTAAATTCAAAGGTTAGAGATGTAAATAGTCCTTTGAATAAACTATGATCTGATACTCCAGCGGTAGTATTTGGAACTTGATGAATGTTAGAATGATGAACAATCCAAAAACATGTTGAAGAGTTTGCTTTTGGTAAAAATGCTTTAGTTTTTGTTTGATATCAATGAGTATGAACAAAAGGTAGAGAAGTAGTGGAATGAGCAAGAGATTTAATTATACCAGGAAAAGGTTGGGTGCATATTGGATGTGAAGTTCATCAAATGAAATCATTTTCTACTCATTGAGATCAAAATGATATATTAAAACTTATAAATGAAACTGAATTTAAATCTGATTGAACAATTATGTTTAATCACTGAATATATAATTACTCTCAAAGATATGCTTTGGAGTGAGTAAAAAGATCTACTAATATTCCATATTGAGTAGATTTGGTACAAGCTGAAATTTGAAAATCAGTAGAAATTTTGAAAAATAAATAATAAAGTTGAATTTTGTTGTAAATTTGTTATTATCTCAATTATATTTTAATATTAAAAATTTTTGGTATGGATATATTTGAGTTTGAGATTCGTTATTTGTCATATAAATGATTTAACAATAAATTTTCATTGAATTTAAATGAAGATGAGTTGATAAACCTTGTAAAAAGAACCAAGAAGTGACAGCTTTCCAAAAAGTTAAATGAGGTAACACCTAGTGAACTTATGGAGCTTACTATCCAAACATATACCAATTATAAGATTGATTTTTTAAACGAAAAATGAGATATAAAAGTTTGAGTAAGCATCTTGAAAGAGTATATTGAAAGACTTGAGTATGAGCTAAAAGTGGTAAAAGAAATGTGATTTAACTCATATTTTTTGGTAGTTGGAGATTATATAAATTGGGCAAAAGATAACAAAATTTGAGTTTGACCGTGACGTTGATCAGCTGCTTGAAGCTTGATGGCATATTTAGTTTGAATTACTGATATAGATCCATTAGAGTATGATTTACTTTTTGAAAGATTCTTGAATCCTGCTCGTATATCTATGCCTGATATTGATACTGATTTTGAAGATACACAAAGAGAACAGGTTATAGAATATTGTAAAAGAAAATATTGAGAAGAAAATGTAGCATTAATTTGAACTTATATGTCTATGGCTGCAAAAGCAGCGTTCAAAGATGTTGCCAGAACAGTTTGAATGAAATTTGATCAATCAAATAAAATATCTAATTTAATTACTGAAAAAACAATACAAAAAACTTTAGATGCTTGATGAGAGTTTAAAGATCTTGTTGAGAACAATTCACAAGTAAGGGCAATTGTTGACTTAGCTACTAAACTAGAATGAACAACTAGACAAATTTGAGTTCATGCCTGTTGAGTAATTATTGCACCTGAGGAGATTGTTAACTATACCCCTGTACAATATCCTCCAAAATCTTGAAGCAAAAGTGAAAAAGATACAACAAGAGTTGTAAGCCAATATGATTGACATTTTTTGGAAGATCTTTGATTGCTGAAAATGGACTTTTTGTGATTGAGAAACCTATCTATAATAAAGAATACTATAAAAATTATAAAAGCACAACATAAATTAAACAAACAACAACTGCCAAAACTTTTTCAAGATTATTTTGATACAATGGGTTTTTACCCTGATGTAAATGATTCTTTTACTTTTGAAAAAACATTTCAAGTATGAGATACTTCATGAGTTTTCCAGTTTGAGTCTGATGGTATGAAGAATTGGCTAAAAAAACTAAAACCAAACAATCTAAATGATATTATTGCTATGGTTGCTCTTTACCGTCCATGACCAATGGATTTTATACCTTCTTATATCAACAGAAAAGAATGAAAAGAACTTATTAGTTATCTACCAGATGATGTTTGGCAAGATTTAAAGAGTAAATACTGAGAAGATGTTGCAAATGATGAAAGAGAAAAATTAACTGATGATTTGTCTCCATTTATGGACATAACTTTTTGAATTCCTATCTATCAGGAACAATTGATGCGTATTGTGCAAGTGATGGCTGGTTTTTCACTTTGAGAAGCAGATCTGTTGAGAAGATGAGTGTGAAAGAAAATAAAAGAAATTATAGATAAAATAAAATTAGATTTTCCATTGAAAGCAGAGGCATTTAAATGATACAAACAAGAGACTTGTATTTACGTTTTTGAAAAAATGATTGAACCTGCTGCAAATTATTCTTTCAACAAGTCTCATGCCGCCTGTTACGCAATTATTGCATATCAGACTGCTTATCTAAAAGCTCATTATCCGATTCAGTTCAACGCAGCTCTTTTGAGATCAGTAGAAGAGGAAACAGATAAGCTTGCTAAATTTATTAATGAATTGAAAATAGCTGGATTAAATGTTTTACCACCAAGTGTAAATGACTCATTTTCACATTGTGCTGCAATTGAAGATACAATTAGAATTTGATTTCTTGCTATAAAGTGAGTTGGTTTTGAAGTTGCAAAATTTATTCAAAAAGAATTAGCTGAAAAATGAAAATTCATAGATTTAGAAGATTTTTTGAGAAGGTGCAGTACTGTTATAAATAAAAAATCATTAGAGTCTTTAGCAAAATCTGGAGCATTAGATGAACTTTGAGATCGTAAAACAATTTTGTATAACCAAAAATATATTTTAGATTGGACAAAGTCGTGCTGAGAAAGTACACAAAGTTTTTGACTTTTTGATATGTGAACGATTGAAACTAAGCTTGAATTCAAAGAGAAATTCGTAACTTCATTGATGGAGAAACTTATGATGGAGTACGAAGTATTCAATACTTTTGTATCTTGACATCCATTTGATGGATTATATAAGTTTATAAAGTGAAAATACAACTTTATTTCACAGTTCAAAGATGTGGAAGACTTTGGCGAATATAATATAATAGCATTTATAAAGGATGTTAGAAAAGCATTTAATAAGTGATTTTTCATTACACTTGAAGATGTAACGTGACAAGTGGATATATTCTTGAAGACAGTTTTAGATTTATCTAATATGGATATCTTAATTATTAATTGACGAAAGTGAAAGACTACCAAGGTAAAAAAAGTTGTTAGACTATCTTTGGAAGAACTAATAGAAAAAGCTAAAGCATCAAGAAAATACAGTCCTGAAGAAACAATAGTCAAGGTAAGAGCAACAAGAACTTGAGATGAGTATCTGAAAATGTCAAAAAGCCATATTTTGAACCAATTAGAAGAAAATGAAAGTGAAACTGATATAATAAATGAAGAAGAAAATTATGAAGATATTATTGTAGACAATGATGTAGACAATGTAGACACAGTACCAGATGAAGAGATTTCAAAAGATTGAATATTGAGAATTAGCATTCCTGAAGATATTCAATTAATAAGAAAAATTGTAAATATAATGTCAAATAATAAATGAGAAGTTGATATTTATATAAATGATAATCTAATTCAATTATCACAAGAATGAATTGATGAAATAATAAAATTAGTAAATAATTAGTCTATTTGGCATTTTCATCTTCTTTTATTTCAAGATTTCATTCAATATAACTAAATACTTTATACCAAAATGATATAAAAAATGCTTCAATTATTCAGTTTATATAAGCAGTTATAATTATCATAATTCACAAGACTCAGTAAATTAAGTATGTAGCATTATCTTCAAGTCATAGTTTTATTGCAATATACATTAGGATTAGCGGTAATCATATTATCAAAATAATATTAATTAGAAATCTTAAATATAAGAAGTATGATATTAAGAAAAACTTAAATGTTAGTCGAAAATTTTCAACTGCCATAGAAATACTTTCTTTAATTGACTCATAAACTCATTTGTTGTGAATTACAATAAAGAATTGAGCGTAAGGCAATAGCAATCCTACTCATACAATAAATAGTAATCGAATTATAACTATTGATAAAACAAAGACATTAAACAATATTCAAATTACATATAGTCTGGAAATTGCTACAAAAAATACTAAAAAATTGAACAAACTTATAAGTCAATGAAACTCAAATAAAGGAAAAAATTTCATAAATCATTTTCATAAAGAGCTAGTTCAACTTTTATTTTTACTTGCAACATAGTGGATTAGTGCTCATTCTGCAATTGGTGGCAGGAAAAAGTATCAAATTATTAGAATAAGTCAAATTATTATAAAAATTATTGTTACTCAAGAGTGTCAAAATAGTAGTTTCCAATACATTTGCAAGTCAATATTGATGTTAGTGTGACTTAGATTTGTAATTACAAAGTGAGTTTGGAAAAGAATATACAAAACCAAAATCAACGAATGAAAAATTGTGGTTAAAGTGGCTAACCTTATGAGTTTATTGTCGTTTGAAATCTCTTTGTATGCTTCTCACAGAATTTTATTTTTCATTTAAATCTATATTTTTAAATAGAATTTTAAAGTCTTCAGGAATTGGTGATTTAATTTCAATATCAGCTTTTCAATACTTGTCGTAAAATCAATACTGCCAAGAATGTAAAAGCTGTCTATTAATTTTATGTTTTTTACTAGCAATTTGGTTTATTTCATTATTTCAGTACAGTTGATCTCCAATTATTGCAAATCATTCGTGAGAAAGATGCGTTCTAATTTGATGCATTCTTCCAGTGTGAATTTTGATACCTATTAGGGACACGGTTCACAAATCTGCATTCTTCAAAGTTTTTATATTCCATGCAGAGGTTTTAGCATGTTTTCAAGTTTCTATATTGACGAAACTTTGTGCTCTTCAAAATTTCTTATTGAATCCTCTAAAAATAGGAAGATCCATAGTCAGTGCTTTTGGGAATTTTCATCTAACTATTGCTAAGTAAGTTTTATTAGTTTGTCTATCTCTAATTATTTCATTGAGATATTTAAGTGCGTCATAATTTTTTGCTCATACTATAATTCAAGAGGTATCTTTATCCAATCTAAAACCAAATGATGGTTTGAACATATTAGATTTTTTTCAACTAGTACAGTTTACATATTGTTCAAGTAAGTCATTTAGTGTGATGTCAGTTAGATGTTGATTTCATGGGTGTACTACTATCCCAGGTTCTTTGTTCCAAAATATCCGATTAGAATCTTCATAAAGTATTGATTTTTTCACATCATCTAAATCAATGTTATATTTTTTATCTTCTTTGTTGATTTTTATTTTCAAAGGATCTTTTTTTGTTTGTTTTTTTTCATTTATTGTAACAATATCATTTTCTATAACTCTATAATTTTCTGGTACTTTTTTTCAATTTACTACAATAGCTCATTTTCTAATTCGAGAAAAAATATCTGTAAGTTTTACTTCTGGATTGTTTTTGAAATATTTTCTTAAAAATCTGTCAAATCTTTGATCGTGTTCTGATGATGTAATTTTAATCTCCATAATTTAATTCCTAATAAATTATACTAATGTATCAAAATATACTTAAAAATCAACTGAAAATTTGTTCAATTAAGTTATTTATTAGAAACTTATGTTTGAAAACTACTATATTTTAATTATAATATGTTAATTTTATAATATAATTTAAAAACCATGAAAAAATGCATATTATTTTGATTGATTGCTATGTTTCCAATTTGAGTTTTCGCAGTAGAAACTATTTGTACGATGGATGCTATGCAGTGTCCAGATTGAAGTTGGGTGTGAAGATCTTGACCTAATTGTGAATTTCAATGTCCAACTGAAGAGTTAACTCCAGCATTATGTTCTACCAATTATGACCCAGTTTGTGCTCAACCACCAATGCCTGTTTGCCCAAAAGGTATGATGTGTGCCCAAGTTATGCCAAGTCCAAAAACATACTCTAACTCTTGTTTAGCAAATATAGATAAAGCCAAGTTATTATATTATTGAGAATGTAAAGAAAATGTTATTGATAAATCGGACAATCAGCTTGAATGATGCGTTAGCTGGTATGATGGCTGTAACACTTGTACAGTAGAGGATGGTAAAGTTTCTGCTTGTACTGAAATGGCTTGTTTTCATCAATCTACTCCTTATTGTAAGGAATATGAACTTACTCAAGATATGGAACAATTATTGAAAGAACTAAATTGAGAAGTTATGTTTTTATGATGAAGTAAATATTTTGATGAATCTAAGTGTGAGAATGATATTGAATTGATAGAAAGTGATATGGATTTGTATACTAAAATGTTAAATGTGAAATCTCTAGACACTAAGACTAAAGAAAAAATACAAGACGAAATTAATAGATTAAAATCATTATTG
>JAZHDC010000020.1:0-7787 GCA_036541305.1 Candidatus Absconditabacteria bacterium | reverse complement strand
AGAAATTATTTTGACAATATTGAAAAGAATTCAATTTTCTTCAATACACAAGATGAGTATTTATTTAATTTATGTAATCCAAATAGGTTATTACAATTGGTATTTGGGTTTATAGTATATGATAATAATGTGAAAAAAATAGCTAGATACCAGCAGTATTTTTCTATAGTCAAAACAATTGATAGAATATCAGTTTTGGAGCAATGAAAAAGAAACTGATGAGTAATTTGGCACACACAATGAAGTTGAAAATCCCTTACAATGGTTATGCTTGCTCAAGCAATCGCAAATGTTAAGACTATCCGTAATCCCAAAATTATAATTGTTACAGATCGTACAGATTTGGACAAACAAATTTCTGATACTTTCAAAAAATGCTGAAGAATAGTAAATAGATCTACTACTTGAAAAAATCTTACTGAAAATTTAGAAGACAATTCAGATGCAATTATAACTACAGTTATAAATAAGTTTGTAGCTGCTATAAAAACAATTAAAAACCCATTAATATCTCATGATATCTTTGTTTTGATAGATGAATGACATCGTACACAATATGGAACTTTTAATGTGCAAATGCAAAAAACATTGCCAAATGCTTGTTTTATTGCAATGACTTGAACTCCGTTAATGAAAAAAGAAAAATCTACAGCTAGAAAGTTTGGATGAATTATTGACAGTTATACTGTAGATCAAGCGGTTAAAGATAAAGCTGTAGTGCCTTTGTTGTATGAATGAAGATATGTAAAACAAACCTTGAATGAAAATATTGTAGATATGTATTTTTCTAGAATATCTGAAAATTTATCAGATAAGCAAAAAGCTGATTTGAAGAAAAAATTCTCTCGTGCTGATCAATTAAATATAACAGAACAAAAAGTTTTTGCAATATCTTGGGATATAAGTTTACATTATAGAGATAATTGGCAGTGAACTTGATTTAAAGCACAATTGGTTTGCCAAAATAAGATAGCAGCAATTAAGTATAAAAATTATTTAGATGAAATATGAATAGTAAGTAGTGAAGTAATAATATCTCCTCCTGATGATAGGGAATGAGAAGATGATGTTTATGAAAAGTCACCTGAATTAGTAAAAAGATATTGGGAAACCAAAATGAATGAGTTTTGAAATCAAAGAAAATATGAAGAAACTACTATAAATAAGTTCAAAAATACAGATAATCCTGAGATAATTATTGTGGTTGATAAGTTGTTAACATGATTTGATGAACCTAAAAATGTAGTTCTATATTTAACAAGAAATCTCAGATGACATACTTTGTTGCAAGCTATTGCTCGTGTAAATAGGGTTTGTGATAATAAGGAGTTCTGATATATAATTGATTATTATTGAGTATTATGAGAACTAGATAGTGCCTTATGAATCTATTCATCTTTCGATTGATTTGAAAAAGATGAAATTGAAAACACAATGATAAATATTAATTTAGAAATAGAGAAATTACCGCAAAAGCATTCTGAGTTGTGGGATATTTTCAAAACAGTAATAAATAAATCTGATTTAGAGGCTTTTCAGCAAATATTAAGAGATGAATCGATTAGAGATGATTTTTATATAAAATTGAGAGAGTTTTGAAAAATTTTGAAGATAGCTATGTCTACAGTGAAATTTTATGAAGATAATAATTCTTATATTGTAGAAAAATATAAGAAAGACTTAGACATGTTTTTGAAACTTCGTCATACAGTTGCATCAAGATTCTCAGACGAAATAGATTATAAAAGGTATGAATGACAGATTCAAAAATTATTAGATTCTCAGATATCTTGTGATGAAGTTAGAGTTGTTGTAAATCAAACAAATATTTTTGAAACCGATAAATTTCAAGAAGAAATATCTAAATTATCAAATACAGCATCAAAGGCAGATACTATTGCAACTCGTACATCTAGATTTATACATGCAAAAATTGATGAAGATCCTGCTTTTTATAAGAAATTTTCTCAAATGCTCAAAGAAGTGATGACTGAATATGAGTTACATCGCATATCTGAATGAGAATATTTGAGTCGTGTTACAAAAATCATGGAAAAAGTTTTGTCACATGATGATGAATTTCCTAGTGAAGTCAAAGATAGTGATTTTAGAAAGGCAATTTATTGATTATGTAAAGAATTTTTATCTATAAAGATATTAGATATTAAAAATATCGACAAGATTTGAATTTTTATAAGTATTGAAGCTGAAAATATTATTAGTAATTTAGTAATTGTAAATTGGCAAAACAGTTTTGATGTTATAAATAAAATTAAATTGCAATTATTTGATCTGATTTACGATGAAATAAAAATGAATTATGATATTGATATTACTATGGAAGAAATTGATTTATTTGTTGATAAATGTATATGAATAGCAAAATTAAAATACTAACATCAAGTGAGTATGTATATTGAGAAAATATAATTAAATATGACATAATCCAAACTCAAAGAAAAACTTTTAAAATACAAGTAAATCCTGATAAAAGCGTTATTGTATATGCTCCTATAATGATAAATATTAGATTAATTAATGATAAGATAAAATCTAAAGCAAGATGGATACAAAATCAGTTGAATTATTTTAATGAATTTATACCAATTCGTACGAATAAAAAATATGTTAATTGAGAAAGTTTTTTGTATCTTGGTAGACAATATATTCTTAAAGTTCTGCTTTCTGAATGAAACTCAGTTAAATTAAAATGAAAATTCATTGAATTGAGAGTGACAAGTTTTGATAACAATAAAAAGGTTTTAGATAATCGGTATCTTGAAAATGCAAATAGATTATTTCCAAAATATATTGAAAAAGTATTAAATGAATTAAAACATATTAATAAAGCACCATTATCGATAAAAATCAAACTCATGAAATCAAAATGGTGAAGTTGTTCATCAAACTGAAGAATCTGTTTGAATAGTGAATTGATAAAAGCACCTAGATGATGTTTTGAATATGTCTTATATCATGAATTGGCTCATTTAGTAGAATTTTGACATACGAAAAGATTTTACAATTTATTAGATACTATAATGCCTGATTGGAAAAAGTGGAAAAATAAATTAGAAAAAATTATGGCATAAATTTATATTTGCTATAAACTTTATAATAAATAATATAAGCGAATAGGAGGTATTTATGTACGAATATTTACTAGATCTATTTAGAATGTTTATGCAGGTGTTTATTGGCTATTGGCTTTATAGATACTTTGTTTATTGTAAAGTATCATACAAACATCAAGTATTTTATTCTTTATTTTTGATTCTTATTAGCAATGTATTTGTAATTATTGTTGTAGGAATTGGTTATTTTGGTAGTAAATTCTCTTATTATCTTGAAAATCTTGATTAGCCATTACTGTATTTCAGTGGTGGCCTTTTTTTGATTATAGCGATTGGAGATTGTAG
The DNA here is from genome assembly GCA_036541305.1 of Candidatus Absconditabacteria bacterium. Lineage (GTDB taxonomy): Bacteria > Patescibacteriota > Gracilibacteria > Absconditabacterales > Absconditicoccaceae > JAZHDC01. The sequence goes on along the minus strand of JAZHDC010000020.1, from coordinate 4,368 downwards.
TTGATTATTATTGTTATGAATTACAATCTAGCAGATAGCAAATTGCAATAGCGATTGGAAATAGTGAAGATTATTAATACTATGTACTATTTTCTATAGCAATCTCCTAATTGCGATATAGATTAGAGACTGCAGTCAATTGTTTTAGCCGCCACAACAAACATGTCTGAGCAGTATTTGCAGTGAAATGATTAAAGCTTTTTAGTATGACTACGACCCGGAGCCCACGAAGTGGGAGGGAGTTGCTTTGCCTTAAAACTAAATTGAAAGCAGGTGTGAGCAGATTGGCGAGTCTTTGTTGTGGGCTGAGCCCCCGCAGTACTGCGGGGAGATGTTTTTTGCCTACTTTTTTGGGCAATGCAAAAAAGTATGAACTCCTGTTAAGGAATTAATCTAGATTTAATATTATATTTAAACATTTAATTCTTTCTTTAATAATTAATCTTTAGCAGTAGTAGAAAATAGTACTAATTAATTTAGTACTAATTACTTATTATTGTTATGAATACTTATTCTTATATGATATTTGGAAAGAAATTAATATTGCTATTATAAAATATAGGAATACAAAATAATGGCTTGTAGATAAAATATAGTTAGTAAATTGGAAAATAAATTTAATCAATAAAGTGATTGCTCCTCCAATTGAAAGCATTCATTTTAGAATATATATATAATTTCCCATTACAAAGTTTATTATAAATGCTACAAAAGCCCCCAAAAAGATACTTCACAATATCAAATAAATACTTTGTATAAAGTATATTTCTCTTTTCTTTTTACTTAAAGCTTTTTTGATTATTGAGAAATCTGCTTTGGGAGGATTATAGTAATTTTTAATCAATGATTCCATATTCAGATAGTTTAGATTTTAAAAGCTTTCTTGCACGACATAGCCTAGTTTTTACATTTGATTCTGACTCTCAAGTTGCTTTGGATATTTCTTTGATTGATAGATTTTCATAATAAAATGATATTATCAAACTTGAGTCAAAAGGATTCAAACTTCACAGCTCTTTCATTACAATGTCTGATACATACTTTCAGTTCAAATCTTTTTTTATACTTATTTCATCTTCAGATTCGCTATACTCATAATCTTTTACATCTACAAAGTTATTCTTATCTGAGATTTTATTGATAGCTTCATTGTGAATGATACTGTATATCCATGTTTTGAATTGAGATTTTTGATTGAACTGTTTTAGGTTCTTGATTATTTTGTAACATACTTCTTGTGTAATATCGTTAGCTCTATTTTTGTCTCAGACAAAACTGTATGCAACATTGAATATATATTGCAAATATTTTTCTAATAACTGAGAGATTGCGTCTTCATTATTAGTTTCTAAGTAGTTGTTAATCAGTTCAATATCTCACATTGTCAATAATAGATAAAATATAATTTACATTGTTATAATTATTATGACACAAAAATCTATAAAAGGTTACAGGGAGATTGCAGTTGATTAAATATTGTTATGAATTGCAATCAGCTAAATTGCAAATTGCGATAGCGATTGGAGATTGTTGTTGATTATTACTACTATGTTCTATTTACTATCGCAATCTGCTAATTGCGCAGCAATTTTGTAACCAAATAATATTTTCTCTGTCATAATAATATGAATTTATTATTAAAACAACAAAATGAAAAAAATTGTATGATTATTGATGAGTCTTTTAATTATTGCTCCTATGTGAAGTTTTGCATACGAAATCAAAACTGGTGAAGATTTTACAGTAAATATTCCAATTAGTGATGATTATTATGTTGCATGAGGTGATATTACATTAGATTCAGATGTTCAATGAGATTTGATTATTGCTTGATGAGAAATCAAGGTAAAATGAAATGTAACTACTGATATTAATGTTGCATGATGAACTGTAGATATAAGTTGAAATGTAGGTGATGATATTAGAGTTGCATGATGAGAGATTACTATTGATGGCAATGTTGGAGGAGATTTGATAGCTTTTGGAGGTAAAATCACAATTAGTAGAAATTCAGTAATATCAGGTGATATTTTGATGGCTTGATGAGTTTTGAATTTTGAATGAATAGTAAATTGAAAAGCTAAGATAAGAGCAGATAAAATAGTTTTAAATTGAGAAATTTGAAAGGATGCTCAGTTGTTTTCTAATTCAATTCAAGTTTGATCTAATGCTAAAATATTAGGTAAATTAGAATATAAATCACCTAAGAAAAATAATGATTTACAATGAATTGTGTCTGGTGAAATTAAGTTTACTGAAGAATATCATGAAGATGCTAAAGACAAAATTATGTGATTTGTTACATGATTCTTACTTATCAAGATATTGTTTTTGACAATCTTTGGAAGTTTATTGGTACTGTTTGCTAAAAAGTTCTTTAATTGAACCAATACAGAGCTTACTACTAATCCTTGGAAATCTTTATTGAGATGATTTTTACTTTATGTTTCTATTCCATTTGCAATTATTATAAGTTTTATAACAGTTGTTTGACGGCCAATTGGAATAATATTGATTTTGTGATATATAGCTTTATTTATTCTGGGAGAAATTATTTGAGTTACAGTTTTTTCTAGCTTGGTAATATCTAATTTACAAAAAAAGGGACAAGTCCAACTTTGGAAAAAATTATTAATAGTACTTTGATTTGCTGTGCTATTTGGTTTGATAAATTGAATCGATATAATTGCAATATTCTTTGCTGTTTGAGCAATAATGGCAGTGAAATTCAATGTGGTGAAACAATGATTAAATAATATTGAAAACAAAGAATAAACCTTTCTTATTAAAAATACAAAAAAATGCACCCTTGTAATGAGGGTGTTTTTTATTTTATTGCTTCGCAATAGTACTCAGTACCCAGTACTTAGTACTAAGGGAATAGTAATTGTTATTAAAATTACAGTGCCCAAATCCGCATCCAAATCCGCATCGTAATCCTGTACTAATATTCTTAATAATAATTTGGATTTGGATGACGATGACGATTAGGATTGACTCCCTTAATTTAAGACTTTTATCTCTTCCCCCTCATCAGGGGGATTTCTTTGCAATAGTGCTTGTGCTAGCAATTGCAATTGTAATAATTATAGATTCCTCCCTTTTGAGGGAGGTGCCCGAAGGGCGGAGGGTCTGCACTTGCACTTGAACTTGGTACTGGGTACTGATAGTTAGATTATTACAACTATGTACTATTTCCCATTGCTATCTGCTAATTGCGTAGCAATTCCCTACTCAAAACTTTTAATAAATCTCAAATCTCAATTAGTGAATAATCTTACATCATTTATTCAATATTTGATAGCCACCAGCCTTGTAAGTCCCATTCCAAAAGCAAATCCACTTACTTCATTTGGGTCAAGTCATGCTTGTGTTAGTACATTTTCATGAATCATTCCGGCACCAAGTATTTCTATCCAACCAGTGTTTTTGCACAAACTACATCCTGTTCATTTACAAATGGGACAGCTTACATCTATTTCAAATCAAGGTTCTACGAAAGGGAAAAATGCTGGCCTCATTCTCAAAGTTACTTGAGTCATAAACATTTCTTGTAATACTTTTTGCATCAAATCTTTGAAGTTAGCAATAGAAATATCTTTTCCTACCATCAATCATTCTAATTGCCAGAATACAGTATCGTGGGAAGCATCAGTATTTTCATATCTATAAACTTTTCCAGGTACAATTACTCTCAAAGGTGCTCAATATTTTTTCAAAAGAATATTTTGCATTGTAGAAGTATGAGTTCTCAATACATAATTCTCTCAATTAGTATCTTTATTTTTCATGTAAAATGTGTCGTGCATTTCAGTAGCAGGATGAGTCGCAGGAATATTCAACGAGTAGAAATTCTCATATTTTGTTACCACATCACTTCCATATTCGATCATAAATCCCAATCATTTGAAGATTTCTTCCATTTCTCTTCTAACTTTGGTAATTAGATTGTGATGTCAGTATTCCAGCTCTTTTCCATAAGTAGAATGGTCAATAATTTCCCCTTCCAAAGCTTTGTTGATTTTCATAATATTTAACTCCTTGTTTTTCTTTTGGTAAGCCTCGTCTACAGCTGTTTTTAGATCTGACAAAAGCTGCCCTTTTTCTTTCTTCTCTTCTACAGAAAGGTCTTTTAGCAGTTTAAACTCTTCACTTATTATTCATTTTTTTCATAAATATTTTTGGTACAAATCGCTCAACGAGCTTTCATTATCACATTTACTAATTTCATCCAAAATTTGTTCTTTACTTATCATTTTATTCTCTCAAAATAAATATCCTATATTTATAATTAATTCCATATCAAATTCAACAGCCTGTCCGTGCGCGAGGTGCTGGACGTCCTGCACGCCCTCGACACGCCCATCG
>JAZHDC010000019.1:0-7796 GCA_036541305.1 Candidatus Absconditabacteria bacterium | reverse complement strand
TACCGTCTGAGCTACGATCCCATAAAGTATAACTCTGATTTCTCAGGAATTATACTATAATATTATAAAGCTCACTCACTTTGCAATTTTTTGTAACATCTTGAACATAATCTTACTCTAACTTTCATTCCATACATGTCTGTAATGTATTTATTCAAAATATTTGGTTTGAAAGTTCTTCTAGTTGCTCTCATAGAATGAGATCTATTATTTCATGATTGTGCTCATTTATCACAAATTTGGCATACTCTAGGCATTATTGTTGATAATAATTTAAATTAAGTTACTTAACGTTTTTATTCTGCGGCTTTCTCTGTTGCCTCTTCAGCATCGTCTGATGAGTCTTCAATTTGTACTACAGTAACCACTGCTAACTCCAAACTATCTATAACTTTAACATCTTTTCACAATTCAATATCTTTTACGAAGATTACATCATTTAATGTTTTAATTGAAGATCTTTCAATTTGGATATTATGTGGAAGATTTTGAGGAAGAGCTTCTACTCTAACTGTTGATTTTAGTAATTCAATCTTTCATTCATTTTGTTTTTCCAATAATGATTCTCAGATAAGAACTACAGGAACATCAGCTTGAACAAGTTGATCTTTCTTAACTGCTAAGAAATCAACATGTAAAAGATAGTCAGTAGTAGGATTCTTTTGTATTCAATAAATCATTGCTAATTCATTGATTCAATCTCAAACTATATTAATTGGAGTAGTTTCTCAAGCTAACTTATATAACTTTAAGAACTCCATTTTGTCAAATTGAACAGGAATTGTTTCATTTAGATGCTTACTATAGATTACTCAAGGTATTTGATTATTTCTTCTAAGTACTTTAACTTGTTTTCATGTAACCTCGCGTTTTTGCAGATTTAATTTCATCTGTAAGGTTTAAATATTAAATTTATTATTCAGTAACTTCTGTAGTAACTGTTTCTACTACTGGTTCAGATTCAACTGTTTGTGCAGGTTGTGCTTCTTTTCTTACAATCAAATCAACTCATTTTGAGTCCTTGTCAAGTAAACTTTTCATTCTTGCGTCCTTACCTACCTTATCTCTCATATAATATAATTTAGATTTTCTTACTTTATACTCATCTAACAATATTACTTTATCAAATTTAGGGAATGATAATGGATACACTTTTTCTAATGAAATTCAAGAAGATTTTCATCTGATTGTGAAAGATCAAGTATGACTTCAAGGTTTTCTAACTTTGATAACTAGTCACTTAAACTTCCAAATTCTCGTATTATTTCAATCTCACACTTTTTCATGGATTTCTAAATATTGTCATGCCTTAGCATTCAATATATTATATTCTTTCTGAGCTCTGATTGTTTTCAATCTTGCAAAGTTCATCTTGATAATATTATTTTTCTAAAGATTAATTCTTGATTTAGCTTTTTTGCTTATTTACAACTACAGCTTTCCATTTTCTTTGTTGTTCAATACCTTTTCTTACTTCCATTACCACAACTTTTTCTACTCTACACAAAGCTTTATTTAGCTTTTTTTTGGCTTGTGTTTGCATTCTAGCCATAAGGATATTAATTAGATAATAAATGTGATTTTCATTTTGATGATAAGAAATCTGCTATCATCTTAGTAGTGATTCAATATCTCTTAATTCTAATCATTGCTTTTTCTTTTGTCTTGATTATCCATTTAGTTTCTCAATCCTTTTCTTGTTTAGCAAGGATTTCACTGTACCATTCCAAAGTCTTTTTGTATTTCTCATAAGATTTTGTTCTAGCTCTATTTGGATTTTGCAAAACATGATTATATTTTACTCTTATTCAATTTCACATTATAGTGACTCTTAATTTGTAAATTATTTAACATATTTGGCAAGATAAGCGAACGCTCTGTTTGCATCGGCCATTCTATGTGTGTCTTCTTTTTTCTTAACTGCTGATCATTGACCAGAATAAGCTGCTAACAACTCTTCAGCTAATTTTTTGTATGTTGGCTTTCATTTTTTTGAATGAACTGCGTCAAGCAACCATTTACACGAATAGAAAAATCTTTTTCTATTTGGAACCTCCAATGGAACTTGGTAGATTGCTCATCAAATTCTCTTCGACTTTACCATCATATGTGGTGAAGCATTATCTATTGCAGTTTCCCATACAACAAAGGGATTCATATGACCATTAGCCTTAATTTCTTCTAATGTATCAGTGAATATCTTTCTTGCAGTGTTCTTTTTACCATGCAACATTATATAGTTAATAAACTTTTCTACTTTTTCATTTGTACTATGAAGAGAAAAAAGTTCTTTTTTCTTAAAACTTTTTCACATAAGAAACACTTATAAAATTAAATAAAATATTTTAGATGAATCAGCCCTTTATTTTGGTCTTTTTGAACCATATTTTGATCTTGATTGTCTTCTACCATCTACTCAAGCCAAGTCATATACTCATCTTACTATATGATATTTAACTCATGGTAAATCTTTTACTCTTCAACCTCTAACCAATACAACACTATGTTCTTGCAAAGAATGCTTTTCTCAAGGTATATAAGCTATAACTTCGTGTCAATTTGATAATCTAACCTTTGCAATTCTTCTTTGTGCAGAATTTGGTTTTTTTGGAGAAGCTACAGTCACTTTCAAACACACTCATCTTTTGAATGGAGATGGAGTATCAACATGTTTACCACCTTTCAATGTATTCAACTTATACTGTAAAGCAGGAGCTTTAGATTTAAACACTTTCTTACTTCTTCAATTCTTAATCAACTGATTTATTGTAGGCATAAACGAATAATTATAATGAATAAAAACAAAAGCATAAAAATGCCTTTTTTTATATTAATAAATTTTATGGCAAGTCTTAATATAATCAAATGATTTAAAAAATCAAGAGATTTTTAACAATCTTACAATTTTTATTAATTCTATCTATTTAATCAAAAATATCGACAGATTAAGTAGTATATTATAAATATGTTAATAAACTTTTCAAGTCTTTTTTACAAATTTTATTTTGCATATAAAAGATACCTGCTAAATTAAGCCAAAAAGACATGATAGAATTAATCAAATATATATTAAAATCAAATTATAAAATTAAATTAACTTTTTATTGACATAAAACATTTTATCTTTATACATACTTTAGAGTGAGAGCTATTAACATATGAATTATTCCCATAATATGGAGGATATATGATTATTCAGACATTAGTATTATTAGTCACAGCAGATCAAAAACTAATTGACCTGGTTAGCTGTATCGCAAAAAAATTTGAATGGATGGTAGAACACTCACTAAACATTCAACACACATTAATGTTGAATAAGATTACAAATTATTCTTGTATTATTGTGGATGAAGCAATTGATGATTCTGAAATTCTAAATGGAATAGTCCCTGTTTTGTACATCAACAAATCATGCAAAACTACAAATGAGTTGATTGAACTTCTTAATCAAGGAATCTTTGACGCCGTTGACAATTGTGAGGAAGCGGTTGTGCTTGCAATTAAAAAAGCTATCAAACAAAGAGAAAAGCTTTTACAATTGCAAAACTCAAAAGAAGAATTAGATTTAAAGTTGTCTGAGAAGACAGTCCAGTTAAATAGTCTTATTAATATAGACTTACTAACAGGGTTACCAAATTCTGATTCAATCCGCAAAACTATAATGAAGTTCGTAGCTGAAAAGAAATTGTTTTCCATGATTCTATTCAAGATGAATGGACTACAAGAACTAAATGCAAACTATGGTGTAGAAACTGGAGACAATATTCTCAAGCACATTGTTGCTAGGATCAATAAATCCAACTCAAATCAGGAGATTATTCTAGGTAGGTATTTAAGCAATGTCTTCTGTATAATCGTGAAAAATCCAGACATTACTAATCAAATTGTTATAACTCTTTTGGAAAGTTTAGTACATCCAATTGGATATTTAAACCTTCAACACCAACAAACTATTTGTGCAGGTGTATATACATCTGATGATAAGCAAGATTGGAAAGATGTATTTAGGAGATCTGAAATTGCCCTGAATTCTGCAAAGAATAAAGGCAAAAATTCAGTTGTAATCTTCAATCCATCAATGATTGAAGAACAAATTCGAAGAAAAGAATTGGAAAGACTCATGAAAGAGTCAATAACAAACAATTTATTTACTTTGAATTATCAGCCTATTTACAACAAAAATCGTGTAATTGTAGGATTTGAAGCACTTTTGAGGTGGAAAACCTTTGAATTTGGACCAATAAGTCCTATGGAGTTTATTCCAATTGCGGAAGAGACAGGAATGATAGTAGAACTTGGAAAGTGTGTAATCAAAACTGCTACCAAACAAATCAAAAAGTGGCATGATGATGAAAATTTCAAAGTGAAACCATTCATTGCTGTAAACATCTCAGCAATGCAATTTGCTGACCATATGGGATTAATGTCTTGTGTTATCGAATCTCTAAATGAAACAAATCTTCCAGCTGAATATTTGAAACTAGAAATTACTGAATCTTTACTTATGGAAACTGGAGGTGAAGCATCTATAGATGCCTTGAAACGAATAAAGAATATCGGCGTCAAAATCGCAATCGATGACTTTGGTACCGGATATTCAAGCCTATCTTATCTCTCAAGATTTCCTATTGATACTATAAAAATCGATAGGTCATTCATAACACTACTTGAGGAATCCAACACTGATAGGGATATAGTTAAAACTATTATTAACCTATCAAAAAGTCTTAGTCTAAGTATTGTAGCAGAAGGAGTAGAAACTGATATACAGTTTGAGCTACTAAAAAAGTTAGGCTGTGGGATGTATCAAGGGTTTTTGCTTTCAAAACCTCTTGACCATATTGATGCAACAAAACTTTTACAAAACTTATAAGGGAGGTTTCCTCCCTTTTTTTGTTTGAAGAAATAACAAGATATTCGAGTAATTATTATTTTCCCTTTAACTTAAACTTGAACTTAGTACTTGAACTTAGTACTGATTATTATTTAAAGACAATAATTATTATCAATTATAATTGTTGTTATGAAAACGGGATGGTTTGGAACCATCACCTACTATGTACTATTTACTATCGCAATCTGCTAAATTGCGTAGCAATTAAATGTTCAATATTTCGTATTTTACTTTTTTCTTATCAATTGCTTGTTTTATAATCCTTTCATTTTTATTCAATTGAGATTTTCAAGTTTTCACTTCTAAAAAAACAACATTATTTATTACTCAATCAGCTAATCCGTCAAATATAATATAATCTACTCATTTTCAAATAAATGTTATATCTTTTATATTATATTTAAATTGAGGAAGTAGTGGAGCTATTTGCTCCTTTACTTGTCAAATAATTACGCTTTTTGATTTTTGTACAGACTCATTACGAAGTTTTCTCAAAACAATTCGGAAATGTATTTTACTCAATAAATATCATATTAATAATCAAACTATCAATGCCACTAAACCTATAAATATAATTTCATCTCATATCATCTTGCAAATATTGAATTAATCTATAAATATATCTATATATGTAGAAAATAATTTAAAATTCAATAGATGTTGATGTTATATCTAAAAAAATATATAAAAAACAAGGAAGTGTTTATCAAAAATTTGGAAAAAAGGAATAAAAATATTCAAGCACGCAAATACTTCGAAGTTCTTGAAAAATATCTCAAACTGAAAAATAAACTTGAATTAGCTCTTAACAAAAAAAATATCTGTACAAAAAAAATTCAAAAGCTAAAAGAGAAAAATAGTGAATGGGAAAATATAGTTAAATTTTGCAAAGAATTAAACAATGAAATAAAATGTATTTGAAAATATTTACAAAATCTTGAAAAAGAAATAATTAAAGCTGATTTTGATATTCCTTGTTTGTTGGATTGAAAAGTAGAAAATCAGTATGTAATAATATTTGACAATCTAGAAAAAGTTAAATTATCTTTTGATGAGATTTGCAAACACAGATGAAATAATTTACCGTGACTTATTTGATATCCTTTTAGTCAAATTCAAGATTATATAAACAATGATATTAATGAACTATTATATAAAAAATGATTTGAAAAAATTATTCTTACGAACAATGAATCAGATAATTATTTTGATTTAATGAAATGAATAACACTAGATATTGAAGATCTACCAAAAAGAGTTTACTACGAATATAATTGATCTAATATAAAAATAATTTGATTAACAAAAGAAAATGACAACCAAAAAGAATTTGACTTTTTCTATAATATTATAAATGAAATCATAAATAATTATAATATAAAATACAAAGTAGTAATCAATAAAGCTCAAGAAACAAGCTTAAATACAAGCATTGAATACCTATATCGAAACAGCTCTAATGAAAAGTTATGAATATTGTCAAACATATCTGATTATTTGAGCTATCAAAACGGCATTAAATATCAAAAAGGAAAAGAAAAACAATATATAAAAATTATACAACTGACAATTGATTTAAAAGTATTATGGAAAGAGTATATTGTAAATAATCTATCACAAGATTACAGAATAAACATTGAACAGATAAAATCATACAAAGGGAAAGAAATCTTTATATAATTGAAATATATAACAATGGAACAATCTACTAGCTTTAAAGAAGCTTATCTTAGACTAAAAGAAATCAATGAAATATTGAAAAATGATGTTATAATGGATGTAGATGAAATTATAAAACTTCAAAATGAAGCTACCACATTGTATAACATTTGCAAAAACAAACTTGAAAATTTTGAACAATAATTATTTATTAGGAGTAATTGTGTGGAAAAGTTGATCTGGATTTATCATACTAGCCATTTTTCACTCTAAATTTTCGTTTACATAAATTATTTTTGAATTATATTCTCATATTTTTTCCAATGTTTCTATTCTTGATGAAGCTAACAAAAATTCTAATACTTTATCTCAAGAAAGACTACTATCAGCTCATTTAATTCATTCAATAGAGTTTCTAAATCAATTAGCAATCGCTTCTCTTTGTAAAGCCATTCATTCTCAAATAAGTTTTTTCACTTCTCTATCTGCTTCAGCTTTCAATATCAATGATTGCTTTTCAGCTTCTGCATTTCTAATAGTTGCCAGCTTATTTTTTTCTGAAGCTACTACACTATTCATAGCTATCATTACCTCTTCATCTAATGAAATATCCTTCACTTGCACACTATCCAATTCCATCCCAAATTCCTGTAATTTTTTTTCAAGAATTTGTTTTACCTCATCTCATATTTCATTTCTTTTCCCAAAAATCTCATCATGTTTGAATGCATAGATTTTAGCTCTAAGTTGCTCCTCTATCATAGAAACAATAGTTTGTCTTACATTATAAACCTTAAATATTGAATGGTGAATAGAAGTATCGTCATCCATTACCTTATATACAACGTTCAGTCAAACTCTAGTTTTCACATTATCAATAGTTATTCCATCAACAGCAATTTCTAAATTTATCATTGTCAAAGTTTGAGTCTTCACCGTTTGAATAATTGGTACAATAATATTGAATCACTCTCTAAGAATTCAACTAAACTTTCCCAGAGTCATAACCAATTTTACCTCTCTAGGTTGAACAATTTTGATTCCAAAAAGCATAAAAAATACAAATAATCATCAAATAATATACACAAACTCCATTTTATAATTTTTAGTAATAAAATAAACTATAAAAATATTATAGAAAATATTATCCATATTTCAATAGATTATAAAAGTTTTTATGGGCACTTACCTAGAAACTGCTTTTGATTTTGTTGGTTAAACTAAAATTTTTATGAGAGAA
>JAZHDC010000018.1:0-33109 GCA_036541305.1 Candidatus Absconditabacteria bacterium | reverse complement strand
TCAATTCCAATAGAAATATTTAATGATGTTCCTATATTAGGGAAGGACGAAAGGAAGGGTGCTATAATCATACCAAGGGAAGTAGTAAAGATAGGGTTCAATAATCTATCACAATCTCCAATCGCTATTGCAATTTGCAATTATGCTATTGCTTCATAAATTCCGTGTCAATCAAATTTTCACTGTTGGAAAATGAATTCAGGAAGGTTGGTAGTAATTGCCTTCACATCTGGATATATAAATTTTATTTGACTATCAAATAATCATTTGTCCCAAAGCATTGCTTTTATTTTATTTTCATAGTTGGAATTTATTTGGTCCAAGATAACTATCACGTTTTCAGTTTTCTTGATACTTTCTTGAATTTCATTGTTTAATTCAAAATTGTAATCATAAATCAAGAATCCATCATAATGATTTCAATCATTTTGAAGTGTTTCAATTGTAAGTAAACATTCTGGTAGCATATATGCTGGTATAATCAAAGTTCAATTATCTCCTGTAATCATATTTTCAGTCAAAGTAATACTTCCATCATTTAGGTTTCATCATTCAGTTCACAATAAGTCAATTGGCAACTCTTTGTTCGCTATTCTAATATAGTTTCTTCATTGTTTTTGTAACATCTTGAAAAAAATATTTACATCGTATGGTTCGTAAACATTAATGTCATAGTTTGTAAGCATGCTAATATCATCTAATTCAGGAATAGGTTTATTGATGAAAGATGATATACCAGTTCAAAGATTGATAATAGTGAAATTTTTGTCTAGGTTTCATTTTATGAAAGGCATTAAATAATTTACATTTAGTTTATCAATTATTACCAATATATTTTTGTATCATTTAGTCTGTGCTGACAAGAATCCACTTGCACTAAAATCATATCAATAATCTTTCATGGTTTTTATATTAACTTTTTTGGAAAAAGATATTTCTTTGTTTTCAAAATCTTCAAATATTATCAAATCAAAAGGATTGTTTTCCTCAAAGTTTTTGATAAATAGTCAATATTTGATATAGTAGTATAAATTAGCTGTATTAGTATTTTCCATTTCTTATTATTTCATAATAAAACTGTAAATTTATATCTATTTATGTTTATAAATCAATTAATAATTAGTATAATTTATAGTTCTTTTTACAAAAAACTTTAGGATTGTGTGTTTTTGTAATTTAGTATTTCTTGTACTAGTGTTTTTTACATAACTGCACTTTTTTTGTACAAATTTGAAGAAAAAAAACCCTGACTAGATACTAGCCAGGGAGTAATAATTATTGTGTAGGTTTACCAAAGGTATTGGGAGATGTCATAGTGCCAGTAGAGTAATCTTGTTTTGCATCTTCGCTAACCAAGATAGTCATGTATGGCTCAATTTTTTCTTTATCGTATCCAAGGATGGATGCAATAATATTGTTTGGGAATGTAGATATGGTATCCTTGTATGTTCTTCCCATGTCCAACAATGTAGTTTGATTTGCTTCAAATTTACCAAACTCTGCTTGTACAAGCTGCTGTATTTTAGTGTAAACACTTGGATCAATATTTGGATTTTGTTCTTTTATCCAAAGCATTGCCCCTTGTGCTCCACCACCACCATATCTGTTGGAAATTGATTCATTGAATGCTCTGATTACTTGTTCAGCATATTCATTTGCTACCAAGCCAGATTGCTCGATTTTGATCCTAATAGAGGAGTATATTTGCTGGTTGTCTTTGAATTTGGCTTCAATTGTATTCACCTGCCTTACAAGTGTATTGTTTAGGTTAATGACTTTTATAATCACAACACCAATTACAGTCAAAAGCAACAAAAAGCTGATTATAAATCCTTTCATAAAGCCTCCAAAATTATTTGTTTACAATGTAATAGTTAATTCCTACGTTATACATACCAATAAGTATGATTACAAAGAACATAATCCACATGGTTATCTTTGATTCATTGTAATCATTATTAAGGTTTAAAATCAACTTCTGATCAGACTCATACATTTCAAATACGGCTTCCATAAGAGACTTAATAGTTCTGTAATCATCAGGGTTTATGTTTGGATTTTGTTCTTTGAACCAGAGCATTGCTACTTTAACATTTCCATCTCCAAATTCGTTGAAAGTAGACTCATTGAATGCTTTGATAAGCTGATCTGCATAATCATTTGTTGATAATTCAGCAAGTTCAAGGCCAGTCCAAATAAAAGTATAAATATTCTGCTTTTCAGCAAGTCTGGTTTCTACATTTTTTATTTGGTTTTCAAAATTAAGTGAAAGATTGTCAATTTTACCCACCAAGGCAGAGATTACAGCTAAAGTAAAAAACAAGCTAATATAAAATCCTCTCATAATTACTCCTATTAGTTGTTTTCAAAGTAAAAATTGATAGCTAAAATGTTTACAGCAAAGATAAATATTAAACACACAATTGCCCAAAAAGGCATTTCAATGTCATAAAGAAGATATTCAAGTTTTTCCATAGGAATTCTATGGTAGTGGCTCTGAATATTTTGACTTATTATTTCGCCTACAATAGTAGCATTATCTAAATCAGATAATGCAAGTAAATCGTCACGAAGTTTTACCTTCAGATCTTCATTAACAGCAAAAACCATACTTGCTGCCCAACTTAATCTTGGAAACTCATCAATTCCCAATACTACTACAACATCATTCTTTTTCCCATAACACCAGTATTGCTCCAATGCATGTAGGAATTTTTGGTCAGATGTATTTACAGTGTACACCAAACAGTTTACTTCTTTGCTTTTACCAAGGTGCGAAAGTGAAATATCCAGCTTCTTATCCAACTGATTCTTCCATTCAGTAGGAATATTTGTTCCAGCTTGGATTACTCTGTTTATCTCAATTTCACCAAAGTTTCCTTCAGTTACCCTTGGGTAGTTAACCAGGAATTTTGTGAATTTATCACTTACTCCTTGTCTTTTGGTAATAGATTTTGAAGCAGCAAGATAGTTCACAAAGTCATGTTCCACAGCTGAGGGAATCAGAGTTTTGTCTTGATTGTTCCATGTTGTTTGGTATTTGTTACCATCTCCAAAACTTACTTGGTTTGGTCTGATAATATTAATCTTTTGTGAATTACCAAAATGAGTTTTTACATTGTTGTACTGTGATTTGTTGATAGAAATTGTTTCACCATTTGAACTAGTCAGCACCCAGTAAGGCGGATGATAGTCGTGTCTAGTCTTGTGAACAGTAACACAATTTCTGTTTTCACCTGAGCCAGTGCACTGTTCTTCAGTGTAGTGGACCAATTCTGTCCATTCTTCAAAGTACTCTGCACTTATTACTTTACCATTCCAAACTTCAGTATCGTGAAGATCAGTAGACACAAGCAAGAATGTAGAAGACAATCCAAATAGGATTATAAAACCTCCAAAAGTCTGCACAAAAAATTCTTTCCAGTCAAAGTTAATGGGATTTTTGATTTTTCTCCAAATTGCATAGACTACTCCCATGAATGACAGAATCCAATAGTTTGGATTGTAGAGCACAATCTTGTAAAGCTTTTCAGTCATGTGCATTTTGAAAATCAAATAACCAATACTGCTAAAAGCCGCCAAAAAACACAGCCCACAAACAATCAAAATTGTGTAAGCAACAAAATCGTTGTTTTTCAAATATTTTTGCATAATCTTCTCCCAATATTTCTTTGGTTAATGAACCTCTCTCAAAAATATGTTTAACTATTATTTAATAAATGTCAACTGTAGTTTCACATAGATGTCTTCTTCTTGAAACTTATTATTTTCTAATAAATTAATTTTTGCAAAAAAAAAACTGGATTTTGGAATTTAATATTGTATAATATTGTAATTTATTTATTTTTTCAAAAAAGAATAATGGTAAAATTAATAGAAAGTATAAAAAAATGAATGGGACTGTGATTGTGAATTAGTGTAATGATTAGTCTATTTGTTGTATGACTTTTAGTAGTTAGATGAGCTTGGCAAAGCAGTAACCCTACAGCATGACTTGGAGATCCGACTAATCTTTATAGTTCAGGAGAAGATACTTTGACAAAAGAAAAGTGGAATGCCCTAGTACAAGAGGTGCAAACTCTCAAATCAAATAATGACAATACTCCTTGTCCAACATGATTTATCAATCTTGCAAATAATTGAGAATCTCTTGGATGTATCCAAAAAGATGTAAATCCTAGTTCTTTATGTCAATCGGCAATACTTTATTGCTATGATAACTTTGGTTGAAGATTGCCCTCAATGAGCGAACTTACAGTAGCTAAACTGAGATACTCAAGCGATTTGTTGAATTACACTGGTTGGGAATTTATTGATGTATGACAACGGTCAAGTCAAGCTCCTTGATCATTATGTTGAATTCTTCGTGATTCAACATTATCATATCGTCCATGAGGTGCTCGGGCTGTTACAGAAAATACTATTTATCGTTGTTTCTTGCCTAGATAATATTTATTAAATAATTATTAATTATTTCAATAGTTTTGATACCTTTCAAAACACTTTTTCATAAGGAATTGTAGATAATTCTCAATTTAGCTTTCAGAATGAATGATCTACTCATTGAAGTTTTATTACTTGTTTATTTTCTTCTTTACAATTAGCAAATTCCTCAAAGGATTTTTCATCAAATAGCGCATCATCTGTTCATCGGCAAAACATAGTTTTTCATAGAAATTCTTGGATTTTATTTTTCAAAAAATTTGGAGAGGGTAGTTCGCATAGGATTGGTATGTCTTTGTATTCTAGTGAAATTCATGTTCATACAGTTACAATGTTTTTTATTTGAGGATAATTGCTAGCTACAATAAATGAAAGCATTCATCACAATGAGTTTCAATTCAAAGTAATTTCAAGTTCATTTCATTCTATTCTAAATAGTTCTTTAGAGTTATTTATTGCATAGTCAATTACTGTTTTTAGTTCTTCAATTTCATCGTTTATAGTTTTTCCTACAAATAGTCATTGTTTTTGTACAAACTTATCTGTTGATCCTTTTGTATATTCTAAATTAGGCACATCAAGCCTACTTGATTGATATAAAATCACATTTGCAATATGCGAGTTTTGTAAGCTAATTGCAAAGTTTTTGTACTTATTATTACTTCCATTTTTACTTCAATAGGTTCAATGTACATTAATTACCAATTTATTTTTCTGTTCTATAGAGTAAATATCTACTATTATCTCTTTATTTCAATATTTTCCTTCTAAAATAACTGATTTTGGTATATTATTCATATTAAATTTCTACATACTAAAATAATTAAATGTATTCAATTTTAATGTGTATTCAATATTAAGTTTCTTTTATATTGTTATCAAATTTGATTTTTCAATAAAAAAAATACTCCCGACAGGAATCGAACCTGTATCTAACCCTTAGGAGGGGCTTGTTCTATCCATTTAACTACGGGAGCATTTGAGTATATACTATAAAGATTTAAAAAAAGATTTCAAGCACTTTTGTGGATTTGCAAAAACAACCAAATCAAAGGCAGTATCCAGTCTGTGCCCAAAAAATATTGAAATATAATAATTAATATTTATAAATCAATATTTAATTTTAGATATAATATGAATATTTGAATAGATTTAGATGAAGTTTTGTGTGAGTTTCTTGACTGAGTTCTTAGATTTCATAATGATATTTACTGAACTAATTTGGTAAAAGAACATTTCACTTCATATATGTTTTGGAATCATTGGTGAGGGACAAAACAACAAGCAATAGACAAAGTTTTGGATTTTTATAAAAGTGAATATTACTCAAACTTAGAGATAGTTCCATATTCTCAAAAAATCTTAACTGAATTAAGTATTCATCATTCATTGTATTTGATAACTTCAAGACAAAATGTTGTAAAAGAATCAACAATACAGCGATTAAATAAAAATTATTTGAACTGTTTTAAATGATTTTATTTTACAAATGCGTATAGTAATAGTTGATCAGAGTCAAAAAAATCTATTTATTGTGATAAACTGAAAATAGACTTGATGATTGAGGATAGTGTTGAACATGCATTAGACTGTTCTCTATCTAGTAATAAAGTTTTATTATTGGATAAACCTTGGAATCAGGATTTTTTTGATAAAGACAATAAAATTTCAAGAGTAAATGATTGGTTAGAGATAAAGAGTTATATTGAAAATATTTCAACTTGAATTAATATTTAAATAGTTTATTATGAAAATTATTTTATTATTAGTATCAAAATATGTGATTAGGATGAAAATTTGTAAAATACCATGCGAAAATGGACCAACATAACTACTTGAAAGATTGTGAATTGACAATACAAAGAGTTACTAACTTGCATAAAATTCCAGTAGACAAATTGAACTGGGAGAATTGATTTGACCAAGAGTTGACATTGCCTGATTTACAATCGCCAAAATATTTTCAGATAAAAGAGAAAATAGAAAGCTACAAGCCTAGTTTTTTGGATAAAATACTATTAGCAACAAGTAGAAAAATTGAAGATTTGACTATAGAGTTGAATATTCAAGAAAATAAAGATAAACAAAATTATGAATTAGCTATGAAAGAGTATGAATTAAAAAACTTAATTAAAGAACTTTATAATCAAAAAAAGTGAATTGGTGAAATAATTAGTTCTATTTTGGATTTAAGCTGAGCAGCTGAATATATAAATGAATTTTCTTATGAAAATCCTAAAATTTGAGTTTTTGAAAACAAAATCCAATGTGAAATCTTCCCAAAATCTATTACTCAACTATTTCCAGAAAAAAATAATATAAATACAAATTGAGATATCCAATCTATGCAATTCAAGATAAAACCTGAATATCTAAATAATCTGAATGAAGAATATTTGAAAAGTTTACTTTTTTTGTACTACAAACTTTTTGTTCAACTACTTCCAAAATTTGAACAATATGTTTTTATTTTTCCATGAATAGATAATTCTTATTTTGCTACTGATACGATAGAGCTTGGACTTATTGATATATCTATTTTTAGTGATTATACTGCCAAAAAGCTTTTTGATAAAATCGAGATAAAGAATTTTTAGCAGATGGCAATTTTATATAGAACATGTAGGAGATGGTTTCAAACCATCCCGTTTTCATAATAGTAATTATACTTGATAATGATTATTATTGAATAATTATCCACTTGTAGGGACACACCAGATTAGTAGATTGCAATAGGAAATAGAAAATAGTAATAATAATCTACCACAATCTCCTATTGCTATTGCTATTTTGGATTTGGATGACGATTTAGATTAGGTTAAACAATAAAGATACAAATGTAGGGACACTCCAATAGAGTGTCCTAATCAATAAATTTTCGTATTTTTATTAGTTTTCGTCTGTCCGGCTGGGACCCAGTTTAGTTTGAGTTCAAGTGTAAGTTCAAGTTTAAACCCTCCGCCCTTCGGGCACCTCCCTTAATAGAGAGGATTTTATAATTATTCTAACATAGAACTAAAGACTCAAACTAGAACTTGAACTAACCCGAAGGGTCAGTACCCAGGGGAAATTGCTTCGCAATTAGGGGATAGGTGATTACTGTTGCACCCCTGTTTAGCAAATAGCGATAGTAAATTGTACATTGTATGAATAATACAGACGATATCCCATCGCAATCGCAATATCCTAGATTGCAATTCATAACAATATTTAATCAACTGCAATCTCTGGGAAGGAAAAAAGGAAGGGTTCAATAATCCACCACTATCTCCAATTGCTATCGCAATTCAGCAGATTGTAATAGGAAATAGAACATAGTATTAACAATCCAAACAATTTCAATCTTCAATTGCAATTTGCATTTTTTTTGTTGAAAAAAAGTTTAATGGTAAATGAAAAGAAAAAGACATAGGGGTAATATTTTTCCATTTTTTTCTCAACAAAAAAAATCAGTGAACTTGTCACTGACTCTTTCGAAAAATAGTACAAAAACTATGCTTTATCTACGTTTACTGCTTTTGGTTTTCCGTCCTTTCCTTCTCCGATATCAAAAGTAACATAGTCACCTTCGTTTAGATCGTCAAAAGTTTCATATCAATTTACACAATCACTTCCGTGGAAGAAAATGTTTTGACCGTCTTCAGGTCTAATAAAACCGAAACCTCTTTCAGCTTTTTTGTCAATAACTCAATTCATAATTTATAAGAATAATAATAAAATTAATTAACTACTTCAATACTAAAAATTTAATATTACTTAATATTTGTAATTAATTCTTAGTATATTACACAAATAAATTAAATAATCAAGTAAATCTGCAACATAATTCAACTATTCTTCCAAATCATCATTAACAAGCCATAATATTTGCATATATTTTTACTTGCATTTTAACTATAAATATTTATATTCTATACTACCTTGTAATACATAGTAGTGTATATTATTTATAAAGTATTAAATATGAGCGATACATTAAGCAAAATTGCCTCTCAAATGAGGAAGTGAGTACTGGATTATATTATTCTCTCTATAATTGAAAAAGGAGAAGTATACGCAAGTGACATTATGCAAGTATTGAAACAAAACAATCTAATAATCGTAGAATGAACCTTGTATCCATTATTGTCTCGCTTGAAAAATGAAAAATTTATTGCATATTATTGGGTAGAGTCAACATGATGACCTCCAAGAAAATATTTCAAATTAACTCAAGAGTGATTTGAGGTTTTGAAGATCATGAAAGTGGTTTGGAAAGAACTTGAAAGTACAGTTCACAATATTGAAGCAAAATAATTTTATAATTTAATAATAAAAATGTGATTACTAGTAATAAATGGAATGAACTTTGAACTTACTGATAGTAGTTTGAAACTACTTAGTTCATATCTAAAAAGATTGAAGAATTATACAAAAGAAAAGTCAATTGATAATGATATTTACAATGATCTTGAAAGTAGATTGTGCGAAAAGTTATCTGCTGCCAAATCTGCTAATTGAGAAATATCTGATTCAGATGTTATGAAAATCATCAATGATTTGTGAGAAATAGATGAAATATTTACATCTGATCAAGAAAAATCAATGGATTCACCCCAAACAAATCCTTTTTTAGAGAAGTTGAAAAAAGTTTTGAAATGAAAAGTCTATAGAAATAGTACAAATGGTATAATATTTTGAGTTTGTGAGTGATTGTGAGATATCTTTGAAATAGATCCAGTTTGGATTCGTTTGTTGTTTGTAGTATTGACAATAATTGGTTTGTGATCCATGATTATAATATACCTAATACTAGCAATAATTATGCCAAATAAACAGTTTTAACAAATAAAATATACAATGTGAAAATTACAACTATGCGGTAACAGTTATGAAATATCAAGTGTTGCCTTAGATTTTTTGAATAAATACTTTGCAAGATTTGAATTTTATACCAAAAACAACAAAGTAAATGAAGAGATGTTTCAAGATATCAAATCTAGTATTTGTGAAAAACTTTCCAAGATAAATAGAGAAATATCAGACAAAGATATAATCGATATTATAAATGAGCTTTGAGAACCAGAAGATATATTTGAACTACCAATTAGTAATAACTTGAAACAGGATGCGTCTTCTTGAAGTAATTTTGATCAAGATAAAATGTATTATAGATATCCACAACATTGAATATTGTTTGGAATTTGTTATTGAATAGGGAAAAAGTTACAAGTAGATCCTGTATGGATTCGTTTAATTATGATAATATTAGCATTTTTTTATGGTTTGGGAATTATAATATATTTTAGTTTGTTTTTCTTGATGCCAAGAGCACAATGAAACAATACTTCCAAATCAATCTTTGAAAAATTCTTTTCTGCATTAATATGAATGTTAAAGTTCTTTTTTATGATATTTTTATTTTTCGTGTATTTTTGCTTTTGAAGTTGGTTTTTGGCTTTGTGATTTGCTTGAATGGTAACTTCTCCATTTTTGTTCATTGATGTAAGCGTAGATAATATGTCATTGTTTGCTCTTGTTCCAATGTATTTCAAGATTGCTGCTATTTGATTGTCTGTTAGTAGTTTCTTATTTTGAATATGGCTATTAGTAAAATCTATTGGTAAAAAATTTCTTTGAGCAAAGTTTTTAGTGTTTAATTTATTTTTGTTTGTTTTTTCTTTGATTGGATTCTTTGCATGAGTTTATGATATAATATTTGAAAAATATATGTGAGAACAGAACTTTCAGACTCAGTTGGCTACTATTCCTGTGTTATCTGGAGAAACTATTTACAAAGTGACTCAGATCAATGACAAGTTTGAGATGTGATGACAAAGTTTTGAAAGAATTTGGAATAGAGTTAATAATATCAAATTTGTGAATACGACTTGATCAGATATTATAATTTGACTTGATAGTAAATATTATATTTGAACCAAGGAGCTTGGAGAACAAATTCACAAAAACATGGTTCCTATGAAAGTAAAAGTGGAATGAGATTCTATTAGTTTTGATAGAGATTGATATTTGTCTTATGCCACAAAAGTGCCTTGAATATTTGCTAGTCACCAGATTGTGTTTTATATACCTAACAATGTGAAAATTGATTTTAGATGAACATTGGAAAATTATTTTCCACATAGATTGGATAATGTAAGATTTTCCAATGATATTTTCAATAGATTATTCATAACTTGTAGGTATGGTCTTGTTTCTTTCAATACTGATGATAGTGATTTTCAATGTGAAAAATGATATAAGATTCCATCTGAATCACAAAAAGAATTTGAAGATTATATTGTCAAAGAAAAAACTATTACAAATATGATGATAGAGAATCCGGTTTATAAAGTTTCTTATCAAGAAAAAGATAATGATGAAATAGTTTCTATTGTTGACAAAGATTCTGAAGATTTAGAATTATTAAATCAAACTGAGCAACTTTCATGAGATATCCAAAACCTTACATGAGGAGAAAACATAATTGAAGACAATAATATTACACAGATGGGAACGTTGGAATCTAATCTTACCTGAAACGAGCAATTATCATGATGAGTAATAGTTCGTGATGAGTTAACCTCAAAGATTTTGAAAAAAAATACTTATCTAAAATCTATTATAGATAAAAGTCCTGATTATTATGAGTTTAGGTGGATGAATGATGATTGGGGATATTTATTTGTTACATATGGTGAACAGTATTATTTTATTTACCTAAGAATAGGTGAGACTGGAAAAAAGATTGGATATTTTTCTATTGAAAATATGTGAATTATAGATTCTGATATAGAAGCTTATATAGCAAATAATATAAACTAATAAATCTTTTAAAAATATTATTTTATAATAAACATTGATATTTAAAGTAGGATTAATATTAAAAAAACTTTCCATTGTTTTTCAAGGATTAATCGGTATAATATAATTTTATAAATAAAGGCTGTAGTATGGACAAATTAAATTTGGTTATTGATAGCCGTGCTTTTACAATTTATTATGATTCAAATCTTCCTAAGCTAGATATTCAGATTGATCAAATAAATTTTATCAAGACTTTTGTACAATTCCAAAATGAACTTTGAAAAAAGTTTACTATTCAGGATCTTATAAAGTTGCATGTAATGAAAAATGTATTTGATAATTGAACAAAAGATTTCAACTGATATGTGAAACTTCCTATAGGTATTTTGTTGAAGAAAACTTATCCAATACTTCATATTATTGGAGATATTGATTTTAGAGGGAATTTGAAGAAGATGAAGTTCATTGATATCAAGTTCAGTGATAAAACTGTAATGTTCAAAATCAGCCCAGAATGATTGTTGTTATTAGACAGTAAAATTTAATTTTTTTGAATGCAAAAGATGTATTTTGATGCTCATACTCATTTGAATGACCCAAAGATTTTTCCAGATTACGAAAAATATTTGGAGATTTTTTTCCAAAATGGATGATTGTGATTGGTGAATATTGGTGTAAATGATAAACGGAATGATAGTGCATTAGCAATATCTCAGAAGTACCATTGAAAGAATTTTGTAAAGTTTACAGTTGGTTTTCACCCACACGATGTAATTACAGATTACAATTCTATTCATATGGAAAAAATCAGTTTTTTTTGTTCACAATATCCAGATCTGCTTGCTGGAATTGGAGAGTGCTGAATTGATTTACATTACGATTGATCAAGGGAAAATCTGGAATTACAAAAACTGGTTTTTGCTAAGCATTGTCAGTTAGCTAGAGAGTTCAATATGCCTTTGATAGTACATTCTAGAGATTGATTCTATGAAACATTAGATGTATTGAAAGATTATAAAGACCTAAAAATATATTTTCATTGTTGGTGATATTGACCTCAAGAGTTGAAGCGACTTTTGGATTTTGGTATTGAAAAGCTATTTGTAGGATTTGCAGGTAATGTAACTTATCCCAAAGCATTAGCATTGAAAGAAAGTCTACAAATATGCCCCCTTGACCAGCTACTTTTGGAAACGGATGCTCCTTACCTGACCCCACAAGTGAAAAGGTGAGAGGTGAACTATCCCCATTTTGTAAAATATGTGTATGATTATGTATGAGAATATTTGTGAATTTCACAGCCAAGATTGCAAGAAATTGTAAAGGATAATTTTTTCAGATTGTATGGATAAATATGAAATTTTACGACGAAATCAATTGAGTTGACTGACTAATGTTGTCGTCGGCGCTGCAAAAAACTATCAGAAGAGGTCAAGTTAGCTTAGCTTTATCTTTCGCAAAAGAGCTTATTAGAAGAGGATTCGCATCTCATGTTCACAAAAGATTGTTTGTGTATCTTGTAGAAGATATTTGATGAGGAAATATTTGATTAGTTTCTTTGGTAGACAAATTTTTGTTGAATAAAATACCTAGTGAAAATGAATTATTGAAGATAGTTGGAATCTTTGCACAAAGTCCGAAAAATAGAGATGTTCACAATATTCGGGTTTGTAACAAACACAAATTGATTTCGTTTGATGAAGATTTGAAAAGTGTTTTGAAAGGTCGCTTTTGTTATTCAATTTTGGATATCAAAAAATTATTAGTTGCAAATTCAAGTGCTTTAGATGAATATTTAGATAAGGAAGGATTGTTCGGAGGAAAAATAATCCAAGATAATACTGGAAAAGAAATTTACCACAAAATTACCAAGCAAATATTAGATATTTCCCAATACTTATTGAAAGATACTGATGAAGAAATAAGCTACAGTTATATAAGAGTGATAAAACATATTAGAGAGCAACAAACTTGATTTGATATATATTTCTATTTGATAATGTTTTGGATAATTAAAAACTCAAACCTAATCCAACACAAGCCTGTTTTACAGCTAGATTTTGATCTTAGTAAATATGATTTTGAAAAACTTGAAAGAATTCCTGACTATGCAATAGATATGCACACTAAAAAGTGAAAAATCCTTGGGAAAACACAAAAAGATTTTTGGCTTGAATGATGAATTATAGAAAATAAGATTATTCTATTTGAAGATGATATTTACTTTAATTTGATCATGAAAAATCTCGATAAAATAACTAATTCCTAATTACAATTTTTTTCAAGTTTAAGAAGAGTCCAATTTGTTCATGCACTTGTACTAAGAAAAGTTCATTTATTAGTTGAACTTATTCATAAATGTACGCTTCCCCGATATGTATAGATGCTTTTAATTCATATTTGATTTACATATCGTTTCCGAATTGTTGAATCTCACTTATACTGTGAATATACTCTCCGTGCACAGTCATAATCAAAATCATTGGTGTCTGTTGGGTCAACTATTATCCGTCAAGCATTGTTTGTTTTTGTAACAAGTAATTCCATTTGTCTACAGTAAGAGTGTCACCAGTTTCAGCAGTAAGTCAATCTGTTCCTGTCCATCAATTTACCATATATAGTCCAAAAACAAATAATCCTAAAACCAAAACAAATCACAATCACTGTTTCAATCATTCTATAAATTTTACCATCAAAATTTTATTAAATACTAAATATTTATATTATAGAAAAATGTTTTGGTAATTCAAGTAATTTCATTATGAAAAATTAATCTAATATACATTGCATTTATTTCATAATTATTTATATTCAAACTACAAAAATAAAAGGAGTAAATATATGAATGATTTGACACAATTGAAAGAGGCGTTTGTTTTTGAGCTGAGAGAGATTCAAGGTAAAAAAATAAGAAAAAATAACATTGGATTCAAGTTGTTAACATTATTTTTTACAGAACCAGCTTATTTTTATGACATTTATATTCATGCTCAACAAACCCCAGCTTGTAAGGAGTTGTATGAAAAATTAGACTGTATTTTACAAGGAATCAAGTCTTTGGATTTTGAGGTTAAGTGTGTTATTTGCGGAGAAAAGGCGAATTACCTTCTATATCAAAAGAAAAAGTTCTTGGGTTTTTCGTTTTTGAGTTGCGGTAAAAATCAGTGTAACTCTAGAATGGTTGTAAATTCTAAGGATTGCAACAAAGTCAGTTTGGAGATTGATAATTTATTGTCCATCTGCCCTGATCCAGGAGTTAGGTATGAACTTCTTTCCTTTTTGAAGATGGGATTAGGACTAAATCCCAAGTATAGTTTCAAGCGTTTTTCTTCTACTATTGTTGAGAAACTAAAGGAGAAGAATTGGTGATAAGGTTTGTTTTTCAATAACTTGTAATAGAAACTGGAGACAAGATGTTCGATTCTCATGAATTGTTGGATGCTTTTGCTTACAATTACCCAATTGATAGCAATAGAAAATTGTATAAATCTTATAAAGGAAAAACTTTGTTGTGGTTATTTTTTCAAAATCCTGGATACTTTTATCAAATTACAAAGGAGTTAGAGAGTAGCAATGAATTCGGAGTTCTTAGAGATAAAATGAAAATGATTCTAGATTATCTTAATAGTCTGGAAGTAAAGAGAACTTGCATTAATTGTGATAAACAAGCATCTCATGTCACAATTATTGAACAGCAGGTTTATGGATTGAATATTATTTCTTGTGATGACGATGATTGTGAAAAGTTTATTCAAAAATTTATCAAAGGAGCAAGTTTTGAAAAAGTAAAGCTTGATTTGTATAGTCTGATTCTAATTTCAGATTCATTACAATATCAAAAAATCTTAGTTCGAATTTTGAAGATTGGTTGGAAGCTCCCTTCGAGATTCAATTACATGTCTTATCGTGACATATTGCTTACTTAATTAGTAGAATCGTGATAGCAATCGTTCATAGTAGTAATAATCTACACTATGTACAATAGCTATTCCTATTTGCTATTACAGGCCTTGGGTTTTCCCAGGGCTTTTTTCGAATTTTTCCAATATTAAATACCTATTGTTCCCACTCAAATTATTGCCAAGCAATTCTGGCAAATATTCGTATAAAAAATATTATAAAAAAACTTAATATAAATTTGACTTTAGATATTGTTATCCCTATAATATATAATATATTTAGTCGGAATTTGAATGAGTATGGATAAGTTACAATGCGAATCTCAACTGCAAGAAATCATAATTAAACATATAACTACTGATGACCTTCAATGATTATATTATAATTGAACTAATTTTAATATAATTACAAAAGAGTCTTGGGAAAGTGATAAATGAATTTGCTTTAATTTGATGTGATGAGCAAAATCTGTGAGTAATTTTATAAAAGAAAAAAAACAAGAGCTAGATAATTGAAATTGGTGACAACATTGACAATGATTATGAGTAGAATGAACACATTGATCAGCAGATGTGAGATGACAAGAAGCTCCAAATTATTATGATGAGGATGAATTAGAATATGACCCTGATTTGATAAAAAGTAAAGATGTAGAGGAAAGTGCTTCTTGAATAACTCAGGCTGAAGTGTGAACTAATTTTCGAGATTATCCTATTGTAGATACTTGATTGTATTATCTGAAGAATATTTGAATATGATTGTTGTATATATTTTTTTCTATTTTTCTTATTATGTTCATTAGATATCTATTTTGATTTTTCTATGATATCTTTTCAGTAAATAGGATGAAATTTTTGAGAATTATCGTACCTAGATGAGACTCAAAGTTAGACCGTGAAAGAGAAAAGGAATTAGCTAAAGATATGAAGGAAAAAATATCAAGAATGGCTCAAGTATATAGGAATATGCACAAGTTATGAGATTTATGATTGATGGATACTCTTATGAAGTATCTTTTTGACAAACCAAAGATAGTGCTAATTATGCATTATGAAAGTTGAATGTTAGAGTTTATTATTTGAGTATATCCTGAATATGTGAGTATTATTGAGTGATCAATTGCTGCCCAATATTCAGAAGCTAGTATAGAAACTGTAAAACCACCAAAGGTTTTTAAGTACAAATTTTCCGACATTATTCCTATGCAGCCAATTAAAGATAGTATCTATCCAATCAGAGTATTTAAGCAACTAGAAGATGATCCAATAAACAATGTAATTGATGGAATAGCTAAAATCCCTGGAGAAGATACATTTACTATTCAATTAGTTATGAAACCTTGTTCAGAAAGATTTAACAAAAAAGCTAAGTTATTTTCTGATGCATTGTACAAAAATGATGAATCTTTTGTGAAAAGGCAATCTTTTTGGAGAAAACTTTTGTTCCCATGGAAGTTTTTTGAGTTTTTGGCTTATTGACCTTCACAAGAAATGATTACTTGAAGCAGTACAGCTAAAGACTGATATGTTCGTATGGTAAAAGCAGAAGAAGAGGCTTTGAATACAATGTGAGATGAAGCTGGAAAACCAGCATTTACTTCATGATTATTGTTGATTAGTTCTTCGAATAACAAAGAAAGACTTTCTTCAAACATGAATAATGTAATGAGTGCATTTAGTGTTTATAGAGATGAGTATAATAATTCATTGGATCAACCAAGAGTTTTGTCAGATATCTTTGGATTTATACTTATACCTTTGTGGAAGTTTTCATCATTATTCTATTTGCAAAATTTCTTTTATTTTAAGAATATATTTACTGTAAATGAGTTGGCTTCTGTTTATCACGTACCAGATGGGACATATAACAGAACTCCAATCATTAGATGGATGGACTATAAAGTTTTACCACCTCCTGATAGATTACCAGTTTGTAAAGATGAGAGTTGATATTTGATTACTTGAATTGTATCAGAAGAGTATAGAAAGTGAAAAATTGATAAGATTTTTTCTGATGTAGATCATCGGGCAGTTTGAGAGAAGGTTGAAAAAGAAGAAAGTCTTCAATTAATAGAAGAAAACCAAGTATGAAGTTATGAACCAGAACAAATTGTTGAAAAGGATTGAAAGTTCTTTTTGAAGACTATTACTGAAATCAAAAAGAAATGATTGAAGGTTTTTAAGGATTGAATACTGCTTTGAGTAAATGTTTATAGAAATAGATTTAGTCCAATTTATATAAAAAGAGAAGAAAGGACTCGTCATCATTATATTATTTGAAAGTCATGATGATGAAAGTCCGTATTTATTGCAAGTATGGCAAGACAAGACATTTGGAATTGAGATTGACTTTGTGTTATTGATCCACATGGAGATTTATGTGAGGATATTTTGGAGTATATACCAAAAGAAAGAGCTAAAGACATAATATATTTTGATGCTTGAAATGAAGAACGTCCTATGTGATTGAATCTTTATGAGATTGACAATATTGATCAAGCAGATAGAGTAGTAAACGATGCTACTGAAATGTTTTTGAAAATGTTTTGACCTGAGATTTTTTGACCTCGTATCCAAGAGTATTTTAAATATTGAAGTTTAACCTTACTTGAAGATCTTGAAGATGGAGCTACGTTGTTGGATGTCCCTAGACTTTTTACTGATGAAATATTTAGAGAGTACAAAGTAAAGAAAGTCAAAAATCCAGTGGTTAGAAACTTTTGGGAAAAAACTTATAACTCAATGTGAGATAGAGAGAAGCAAGAGATTATACCTTATTTTACTGCTAAATTTGTTTCCTTTAATACAAATAGATTGATTAGAAATATTATTTGACAAACTAAATCTGCTATAAGATTTAGAGAAGCAATGGACTCTTGAAAGATAATATTAGTAAATCTTTCAAAAGGTAAAATATGAGAGTTAAATGCACAATTATTGTGAATGATATTTGTTGCTCAGATTTATAACGCTGCCATGTGACGTGCAGATATACCACAACATGAAAGAAAAGACTTTTATCTATATGTTGATGAGTTTCAAAACTTTGTATCTGCTACTTTTGCTGATATTTTATCAGAAGCTAGAAAATATCGTTTATCTTTGATTATGGCTCATCAGTATATTGCACAATTAGAGTGAGGTTCTTGAAACAATATTTGAGAAAAGTGACGCAATAGTGTAAAAGACGCTGTGTTTTGAAATGTATGAACAATGCAATCATTCAAGCTCGGTGCACCTGATGCAGAGTTTTTGGAAAAAGAGTATTCACCTATACTTTCTGCACAAGATATTGTGTGAATCTCAAATTATAAAGTATATATAAAATTAAATATTAATAATGCTACAAGTAGAGTTTTTAGTATGGACTCTATTTATACAAAGGATTATAGAAATGTTAAAGTTGCAGATATTTTGAAAGAGTATAGCTCAAAGAAGTACTGAAGGAAAAGAGCTTTTGTAGATGCAGAAATTTCGGCAAGATTATGAATGTTAGATTCTTTTGAAGAAGAATTACCTAAAGAATAATTATAATATATTTACTTTTTTTTTATAACCTTTATTTTATGCTATTTTTTTAAATATTATGTTGACATTTTATTTTTAATTACTATATTTCAATAGTATTTGTAACTTGTATGGAGGAGTTATGTTATGCAAAGTTGATTGTGTTAACAAGTCTTTGTCTCCTGAGGTCATTGAAAGCTTAACCTATAGCGAAACAATGTTGGCATCTTTAAAAATTTTGTTTCTTTCATCACAACCTATTTCAGTTTACAAAGAGGCATCTAGATGGTTAGACAAAGTTGCAGATCATGGTTGGGAAATTCTCAATGATTATTGGAGTCTTCCACAAGGTAGGCAAACAAACAAAAAGTTAAGAGAAATTATTTTGAAAAAAACAGGAGGTTATTATTGTTAAAAATTATTTTACAAAATTTAACCACCTCTAGGGTTTTTCCTTAGAGGTTTTCTATTGAGTAAATTATAAATTTCTAATAGATTCTATTATAAATTGTTTACTTTTCTTTATATTTCATAATAAATCTATTAAAATCACTTGAAAATTAATATTAATTGCATATTAATTATAATTATTAGTTTAATACTAAAAACATAATATGGATTTTGAGGTGATTATTCCCACTAGATGAGAACTTCTAAAAATGGAGAATATTTTAAGGTCAATAAATTCTCAAACGATTATTCCTTCAAGAATTACTTTCATACTTGATAAAGAAATTACTTCTAGCGAACTTCAAGAAAACACTTATTTTTTATCTAGATCTTTAGATGAAGATCTTCAAGGTTGTTTGAGATTTATTACACATTTAAATTCTGACTTTATTCCCTATTGTGGTATTTCTTATGTTAGAAATTTTTGAATAGATAATGCTAAGTATGATAATTTGATCTTTATAGATGATGACAATGAGTTTGAATCAACTTTTTTTGAAAGACTCATTAATCAGCGGCTTACAAATAAATTGAGATACAAAAAAGATCTATTGATTGCGCCATTAATGGTTTTTAGAAAAACAAATATTGTACAATCACAATGATTTTCATTTAATTTTCTATTATCAAAGGTACAATTGAGCAAAGATTGAAATCCATTATATTATACGCCCAAAATGTTATCATGAAATTGTATATTTTGAGCTAAATCAATATTTCAGACTTATAGATTTGATGAAAAAATGAAATTTGTTTATGAAGATTTAGATTTTACATACAGAGCATTTTTGTGATGAGTGCCATTATTAGTTGTAAAATCTATTATAATTAATCATATGGAAATAAAGAAAACTAAACTTAGAAGGCTTTATATCCAAGATCCGATGACGGCTTATCAAAAGGCAAAAAATAGAATTATTTTTGTAAAGAAGAATTGATCAAAAATTGATAATTATAAGTTTTTCGGTTTGTGATTATGGCTTCAGACAATTTGGTTTATTCTACTAATTATTCTTCATTGAGAAGAAAAAATAGATTTGTTAAAAGCAATTTATTATTGAACCAAAGATTGATTCAAATTTAATTGATAAATTTTTAAAAGTTTGCTTTTTTTTGTTTTTTTCTAAATTTCCTTCTGAGTCTTATTTTCATAACTGCACTTTTTATGTTTACATTTTTTCAATATTAACTTGATAAGTAATAACAATTTCAATATATTGTATATACAATCCAATTGTATTATGTGGAGGTATTTATGGTAAGCAAAGTGTTTGGAATAGTTGTAATATCTATCTTTTTGGGGTTTTTAGTAGCTGTGGTGAAACTTGTTTCAAGTAGAATCAAAAAAGATATAAAAGATGAATGAAAATTTGGGAGGACTTCCTCCCTTTTTTTTCTAGAATAATATATTTATTGAAATTTATCTTAATAGTTTCTATTTCAGTTTGGATTAATCCAGTTTTCATCACTTTTATCTAAAAATCTTACTAGATCGCTTATTCTATCTCATTCTGGAGATGTATAGTTTTCGAAATCTTGTAAAGTAATTCAATTATAAATTGTATTATTTTTTTCATTAAATTTTGTTACGAGAAAGTTTATAAGCAAAATTATTTTTTTCTTAATTTCTTTTTCTACTTTTAATTTGTCAGAGTCTGTTTTGAATAGATTATAACTAAAATAAATAATATCCATAATTTGATAGTTAAAGTCTCGGAAAATATCAAAGTTCTTGAAGTTAGTGATGATGAAAGTTCTCAAGAATCTTTCAAATCTAAAGAAAAAGGATTTGTATGCATCATTTATATCTATGATATTGAATCAATCTTTGAATTCTTTTTTTAAGTTATCTAAATCATAAAATGGAGCATTTAGAATTATTGCTCAAGTAAAATAGTTGCTATTGTAATCTAGAATTAAATATATTTTGATTACTCAATTGTATTTTTTTTCAATATCGTATAGTTCTTTTATTCTAGGAGAGTAAGTATAACTTCTATGTACTCAATTTTCCAAATAAATACTTCAAGGTTTTGCAGATTCATTTACATAGCTATCAATTATGGCTTTTAGTTCATTAGAATTTACATGAGAAGTAGATCTTATTGCTATTTGAAAATCTACTAGGCTTATTTTTTCATCTTCAATACTAAATCATGCAAAGTTTGCTGGAATAATTCTTTCAAAATATCACTGGAACATTTTGTAAAAATTGTTTTTATCTCAAAAGAATGCCCTTATTGAATTCATTATTTTATCACCATGATTTTTCAATAATTCTTTCGATTGTTTAGTTAATTCTCTGTTTTCTTTTTTATCAAACATTAATGTTTTTCATTCAGATGTGTATGATGTTTCTTTTATAATATCATTTTCATCAATTTTTATTGTATTTAATGCTTTGTTAAAATCCTCAAACAATGTTTCATGTGATTTATAGTTTATAAGTCACATAGTTTTTTGTACAATAACTTTGATTATTTCATCTAGCTTTGGATCAGGAAATTCTTTTTTCAAAAAACTGAATAAATCTCAATATATATAATCTCAAACTCAGTAGAATATAATGTTTTCATTCTTTAGTTCTTGGTAAAGTGCTTTCAATAATGTTCAGTCTCAAGCACCTCGGTCTCTAAAAGTGTAAAATCATTTACATAGATTGTTGCTTTCTATTCGAGATTTGTGATTTCAAATTAGATTGACTATGTTTTTTAGTCACAAAGTCTCAGAAACTTCTTTGTTACCTCTGCTTACTTTCCAATCAGGTCTTGGAGGTAGTTTCAAT
The DNA here is from genome assembly GCA_036541305.1 of Candidatus Absconditabacteria bacterium. GTDB lineage: Bacteria > Patescibacteriota > Gracilibacteria > Absconditabacterales > Absconditicoccaceae > JAZHDC01. The sequence continues at coordinate 11,239 of JAZHDC010000018.1, read as the reverse complement.
AAACCAGCTTTATCTAGATTTTCGATAGTATCTATAGGTAGTCGATTTTCCTTTGTAACTTTAGTCACTCTATTATGTCTATTGTAAATCATTTGTCTATTTATTTCCCTATGAACTTGATTTAGAATAGATTTCATTATACTTTCATAAGTTATTTCTTGACCTTGTAAATTTGTATTTATTTTGTTTTTTCTTTGCTTTTTTAGACTGTTCAAAATATCTCTTGCAAATGCTAATAAGGCAAAAGTATAAAATGATTCTCATATATCTCACCTTTTTATTATATTTTCTCAATCTACTACTAAGTTGTAATTGTCTATTAGAGTTTCTATTGTGAAGTTTTCATTGAAATAGGCATCAGATAATGCTCATTCACAAGATCTTAGTTCATCAACAATCATCTTTACAATTGATTCACTAGTTAGAGTCAATTCTGGATGAAACTGAAATCATAGCGCTTTCCCATTTGGAGTTCACCATCATACTATTCAATCTGTCATTATATCTTGAACTAGAGGTATTATAGGATCTTTTCATCATCTTCTAAGAACATCAAAATCTACAAATCACGTTCTTGTAAAAGGCATTGTAATAAATTTATTTGAGTTTCATTTTAGTCAATAAATTGCTTTTCTAAAAATTCCAGATCTATTTGAGTTAGGTAATAGCTTACAAATAGATGGAGAAAATTGAGCTGGTCATTTGATAGTAGTAATAACTCTTTCATCTTCAATTATTGTATGTCAAAATAGTATTGACATAAGCTGTTGACCAAAACAAATTCAAAGAAGTCTATTATTTGTCTCTCAATTACCAAACTCTGATAAGATTTTTTTTAGATAATTTACCAAATATGACTTGTAAAAGTCTATTGGTAAAGCATAAGGATCTTCATAGCTTCATCAAATAATTATAATTGAATTTGGATGAAGTTTTTGTTTTATATAATTTTCATCAATATTCTTGTTCCGGTCTATATATATTGTTTCTACAAAATACTTAGATAAGGGTCAAAATATTTTCATCAACATTAGATGAATGCAATGATTAGTATAGCATTTATCCACAATTAATTGAATAGGGTACTTGAATCAATCTTCAGGGAATATGTTTAATAATAGATTTATTTCTTTTAGTACTTTTATTAAAGATTCTTGTCATTTTTTTATAACATTTTTTGTAGGGATTCAGCTATTATCAGATAATTCAGTTTTTTTTATAATAGGAAAATCTTTCTCATTGAATTCTATTATACATTTTTTTAGTAAATCAGCAATTGTAGGCAACAAGTCTAACAATTTTCTGCAATGTAAAGAGGGATTTTCATTAGAATATCTTTTAGAAAGAGGTATTAATTTAAGATTTTCACTCATTTTCAGTTATAGTAGGAAGAAAAAAATAAAAGTTACTTCATTTTCATTCCTCAGATTCTACTTTTAAAACAGTGTTGTAATGTGATAGAATAACCTGAGATATGTTCAATCCCAGTCAAGTTCATTTTATATTTTGTTGATTTCACACTTGTTCAAATTTTTCAAATATTTTGTCTTGAGCGTCTTTTGGTATTCAAATTCAAGAATCTATAACTTCAATCTTGATTTTATCGTCTACTTGAGTACATTGAATCTTAATAGATCAGCTTGTTGGTGTGAACTTGTATGCATTACCAATAAGATTAGTTAAAATCTGCTTAATCCTATTTTTGTCAACAAAGACTTTACTGGTATATGCCTTTTTATCAAAATTAAAATTAAAGTCAATGTTTTTTTCTCTCATTAATGCAACAAAATCTCCAAATGTATCATCAATTATATCATTTAAGTAAACATTTTCATCAAAGAATTTCATTTTTCAAGATTCAAGTTTTGATAAATCTAGCATATCATTTACCAAACTAATCAATCTTTCGGTACTTTTGTATACTTTACTAAGAAAATCATTTGTTTGAGCTCATATTTCTCAAGTATCTCCGTCCAAAACCATAGATAGATAAGATTTGATTGCTGTTAAAGGCGTTCTAAGTTCATGAGTTGCCATATTCAAGAAGTCATCTTTGAATCAAAGAAGTGTTTTTAGTTCTGTAATGTCATAACTAATGAAAACAAATTTATAAATTTCTTCATTTTCATCAAAAAATGGAGTAATAGTAGTTTGAGTCCAGAATATTTTTCAAGACTTTGTAATTATTTTAAGTATTCACTTCCATATTTTTCATCAATTAATAGTTCAGTTTAAGTTATTGATAAACTGATCAGGATATTTGTCATAACTCAAAAGATTATAGTATGTACCTACTAGTTCTTCTTTTTTGTATCAAGAAAGGTTTTCATAAAATCAATTCACATTGTTAATCGTCCAATCTTTATCTGTTTCTATGACTATAGCAGAGTTGTTAACGGCTTCTATTTGTCTATTTAATTCTTTTTGTAAGCTTAAAATTGTTTTTAGTTGTAAGTCAAGTTTTTCATTTGCATCTTGAATGGCACGGATTTCTCTAAGATCTGTATGAATTCATGACGTTCATCAACCAGGAAGTGGTGTTCATCTTGCAAATACAGGTACAAGCTTTCCAGTTTTAGTCTTTAGATTTCATTCATAACTAGACCTTTTTCATTCTTTTCTAAGCTCATTATTATCTTTTACAGTACTTACTCAAGAGTCGTCCCGGAAAATATAAGATTCTTTTCCTATGATATCTTCAAGTTTGTATTCAAGCATATTACAAAAATTTGGGTTTGCATAAATAGTTCTTTCATCTTTGTCTCAAATCCATACTGCTTCGCCCATTGTTTCAATAATATTCTTGAACATTTCGTTGTCCAGTTCTGGAATTTTTTTATTTTCTTGTGCCATAAATTTATATATTTATATAAGTAATATATTCAATTATATAAATTATTTTCATAATATCAAATATTTTTGTATTTTTTTTGTATAATTGAAAAAACTTATTGATAATTTGTTGTTTTTCATTAAAACTGTATTACTTATTTTATTATAAATTTGTCAATGAGTATAGAAGAATTAATACAAGAATTATATAAAGCATTACCAGATAATCTTAATATAGATTTATTGAAAGACTTGAAAAGAAAATACGCAAAATCAAACAATTTGCAAAATATTCCTACCAACATCCAAATAATCAAAGAGTATCAAAATTTAGTTTCCTTGGGTAAAATACAAAAAAATGTAGACATAGAAAGGGCACTTAGGAAAAGAGCAATTAGGTCAATGTCCGGGATAGTCCCTATCCAGGTGCTCATGAAACCTTTTCCATGTAGTTGACAATGTATATTTTGTCCAAGTGACGCCACTATGCCCAAAAGTTATATAAATACCGAACCAGGTGCGATGAGAGCTTTGTTGAATGATTTTGACCCGCTGAAGCAAGTTTATAATAGACTTTTGTCATTGAAGATGACTGGTCACAATACTGACAAGATTGAGATGATTATTCTTGGATGAAGTTTTGATTGTTATCCTATGAGTTATAAGATTGCTTTTGTGAAGGCTGTTTATGATGCGTGTAATAGTTTTCCAGAGTTTGAGAAAAAAATAAGCTTGGATTTTGATAATCCTAAGGCTACTAAATATACAATTACTGAGTTAACGGAGATAAAATATCCTGAGAGTATTGAACAGAGTTTGTTGCTAAATGAAACAGCTGAAAATAGAATTATAGGTTTGACAATAGAAACTAGACCAGAATTTGTTACTGATAAAAATTGTGAATTTTGGAGAAAAATTTGAGTGACTAGAGTAGAGATGTGAGTACAGTCGCTTTTTGATGATGTTTTGGAAGCTAATAAGCGTGGTAGTACAGTTCAAGATGTGGTAAATGCTATTTCCAAGATGAAGTCTTACTGACTAAAGGTTTCTGCACATTTTATGCCTTGATTGTACAAGTCTACTGTACATAAGGATCTTGAAACTATGAAGATGGCTTATGAAATGCCTGGAATTAGACCTGATGAAATCAAATTTTATCCAACTTCAGTGATCCCCAATACTCAGCTTTATGAGCTTTACAAGACCTGAGAGTATGTTCCACTAAAAGACGATGAGCTTGAGCAGATTATTACAAAAGTAAAATTGAATATTATTCCTCCTTATACCCGCATAAAAAGGCTTATTAGAGATATTCCATCAGATGAAATAGTTGCTTGATCTATGATTACTAATCTTAGACAGTTGATTGTGCACAAAATGAAAGGTAATTTGGAAAAAGATTGAGATTTGAGACAGACTCTGTACAAGAGATTATACATGAACAGTCAACATTTTGATGATTATGAGAGTTTGTTCAAGTTTATTATTTCACTAGATTTCACTACAAAAAGTTTTTTTACCTTTGTAGTATGATGAACTGTAGATACTGAAAATATTAGGAACTTTCAATGTTTGTGTACAAGATGTAGAGAGATTAGAAACATTGCTGCTGATTCTGATAATGTAGAAAGATTAGTTATAAGAGCCTATAACTGCGAAATATGAAAAGAATTATTCATAAGTATTGAAGATAATCAGTGATATTTATGATGATTTGTTAGATTATTATTGCCTGATGAATCAAAAATAGCAAATATTGAATGACTTTGAAACTGAACTTGTATAGTAAGAGAGTTGCATGTTTACTGAGAGTTAGCTAAGATAAACCAAAGTGAGACTAAGCAAACACAACATAAATGATATGGAACTAGGCTTATGGAAATTGCTTATCTAATCTGAAAAAGATTTGAGTATTCTAAGATCTCAGTTATTTCTTGAATTTGAGTAAGAAATTATTATACTAAATTATGATATTCCAAAGAGTGAACATATATGGTAAAATCTTTATTATAAATTAATTTACAATGTGATTGATTCAGTTGATCGTGGATTTGGTTCGTTACCCATTTGATATAGATAAAGAAAATAACAAATTTTCTCAGTTTATGAAGTTTTTGTTTATTGAATATCCTGCATTTTTGTTTGAAAAACTAAACTTGTGGAGAGTTATAGTATTCCCTATTTTGCTAATTTATGAAATTTTCAAAAATAAAAATACTAAATAACTAAAATATGTTTAAATTCATTGTTTATTAGTATAATTTAATATGAAATAATCTTGAATTCACAAAAAAATTTAATATAATGCACTTATATTTATATGCTTAACTTAAAGTTATGATTAAAGAAATATCAAAAGTATTAGTTTGAGTTATGTTGTGATTGGCTACTGTAGTTGGTTGAACAGCTCTTGCACAAACAGCTGGTTGAGGATGATTTGGTAATCAAGATGCTAGTTTCAACCCAGCAGTTATAGGATCCAATGATGGGACTGCTTCAAATTCATTGTTGCAAGTTATTAGAAACTTTATTAACTGGTGATTAGGTTTGCTTTGATTGATAGCATTGATTATGCTTTTATGGTGAGGTTTCCAAATGGTGACTGCTGGATGAGCTGATGACAAGTACAAAGTATGATTCAAGATTATGAAACAAGCCGCTATTTGAATAATCTTCATTTGAGTTGCATGGTTATTCGTAATGTTAATTTTCCGAGTAGTGTGATCAGTTTGATGAGCATGAGTTCAATGATAATTATTATATGAGACAAGGGGTTACTCCCTTGTTTTTTTGTTTAGAGTAATTTGAGTGCAGAATTGTTTCACAATTAGCAGATTGTGATTACTGTTGCACCCCTGTTTAGCAGATGGCGATAGTAAATAGTACATAGTAGTAGTAATAATCAAAACAATCTCCTATGGCAATCGCTATTCAGCAGATTGAATAGCAATAATAATCCACCACAATCCCAAGTCTCCTATCGCAATCGCAATATCCTAGATTGCAATTCATAACAATATTTAATCAACTGCAATCTCTGGGAAGGAAAAAAGATAGGGTGCAATAATCCACCACAATCTTCAATCGCCATTGCTATTTTGGATTAGGATGAGGATGACGATTAGGATTAGGGATAACAATAATTATCTGAACCTCGAACTTGAACTGGGTACTAGAACTAGAACTAACGTAGTTTGAGTTTGAGTTCAAGTATTTAGTACTTAGGGGGAATTGCTTCGCAATTAGGAGATGGCGATAGGAAATAGTAAATAGTATTAATAATCTACTACAATCTCCCATTGCTATCGCTATTGCCATTGCTAAATACTATTGCGAAGCAATCTGCAAATAATATATTGAATTATCTTTATTTATTTGTATATACTATAATTTAATTTAAATATTAATATATTATTAATTTAGAATCTTATTTTATATTTATGAAAATTGTAAACTCATTTAACACTGACTATCACATTCATTCTTTGAATTTTTCTGATGGATTTTCTACAATCGATGAAATTACTAGATATGCATGAGAGTGTTGACTAAAAGAGATAGCTATTACAGATCATAGCCAAGAAGTTATTGATTTTGCTCATGAAACAAAAAAGTTTTATAATACTTCTATTAGAGTGCTAGTAAATAGATGGAAAAATCCATACAATGATGTAAATGTTATATTTGGAGTGGAATGAGACTTATTGAATCAAAATGGGGATTGTTGTTTTCATATTTCTTGATTTGAGCCAGAGTTTGTAATATTGTCAGCTCACAATCGGATTTACAAATCAGACCCTGAAACTGTAACAAAATGAACGATCAAAGCAATAGAAAAATATCATGAAAAAATCAAATTTATAGCACATCCATGTAATAATAATGATTTTGGAAAGTATTATGATATTGAGAAATTAGTAGAAGTGGCTAATGAATACAAAATTCCTTTAGAGTTTAATGCAAAAAATTTGTATTACAACAAGACTAATCTTGTAAAATTAGACTATTTACTGAAAAATACAAATGAAGTATATTTGAATACAGATACACATATGCTTTGGGAGATGAAGGAAACAAAGGTAAATGCAATTAAATTCTTGAATGACAACAAATATATTTAATGCAATATATATTCATAATATAAATTTATTATATGAAAATATTCGATACTAAAAGTAATTTAGATTTTAATACTGCTATCTCTCAAACGAACAGTAGTTCTTGTGTTGCAAAAAATGATTTAATAGCTGTTTTGGGAAAAGACTGAGAAATGATAATTTCTATTGCAGAAAAATACTCCCAAAATCCTGACAGGGCTATAATGAACTATTTAAAAAATTGATGAAATATATTAGATATTAAGATTTAATTTACATATTTTTCAGTATGGGCTTTAGTGGCTTGTAACATGCTGCTAATACTATCAAATTAATAAAAATAATATAAGCAAAATAAGCAGCTCAATTATTATATGGTATATTTATTAATTTAGAAGCTAATCAAATAAATAAAGTAATTAAGACTATTACTAATGTTCATTTGATAGGGACTTTTGGCAAAACATTATTTTTGTAAGCTACTATAATTGCTCAAGCTACAAAAAGAATTTCTAGTAGTATTTGAGTAATAATTCATCCAATTATATTATAATTCCATATAAGTGGTATTCATATTATTGATCAGATTATTACTCAAGTAAGATTGATGTAAAATAGATTATTTTGTAGGTTAGTAGATACAAAAATGTAATTGAATACTTGTTTTATAAAACTCAAAAACAATACAATTCACAAAAATGGTAATATAAAATCTGATCCAACAGCAGCACTAGTAGATAAGAATGTTTCTTTTCATACAAAAAATATTATATGCTTTGAGTACAATGCAAAATTAAATAAGCAGATTGCTCAGATCCACATAATGAATCACATTAAATTACCAAAACTAATCATCTTAGCTTCTTGATTTGATCATCAAATTTTGTGAATAATACTATTTCACAAAGCAGATGGAATTATTAGCATAATCTCAATTAGCGTAAGAGCTAACGCCCAAGTTCCGGCATAATCAAAGTTGGCGACTGTTGGAAAAAATATTGATAGAACAATTAATACTAATAGTGTATGGAAGCTACTTAAATAATATGATAATCAATACTTTCGGTTTTTCAGTACATTTTCTTTGAAAAAAGACCAATTAAAACTAATTTTGTATTTAATGTATTTTTTGGATGCATAAAATACATATATTGCTTGAGCTATTCCACTAATAACTACTGAAAGAAGTATTAGTTGGAATGCAATTATTGAATCATTTGAAAAACTATTGAAATCAACTTTTTGGAATAAAAATAGAATAGTAAATAATATAACAATAATTTGTGCTATTCTAGCAACAATTAGTGATATGGTTACTTGTTTCATGTTCCAAAATATTTGTAGTGGAAGCTGTAAAATTCAAGCAGCCATAAAACTAGCAGAAAAAAGCATACCAAGAGGAAGTCATCGCACTATATAAGGGTTTGAGGTATAGGATGGAATCAAAAATGCAATAATCAAAGTTATTGAATATACGAAAATTATCATAACAATTCTAGATCATATAAATTTTCAATATTCTACTTCGAGCTTATCTTTATCATATTCATTTCATTTTTTAAGTTCTCAGAGCTTTTTTAGTGCGATTACATATAATCCAAAATCAGCAAAAGCTGACCACACAGCAAAGTATTTTAGGATAGTAGAGTAATCTCACCACCTCAATGATCATAAATATGGGCTAGTTAATTTTACTACAAAGAAACCAATAATTGCACTTATGACTCTTCACAAAATTTGCCAAAATGCATCTTTAACAACTAACTTATAAGACATTATTTGTAATCGAAATTAAACAATCTTTTTACTCTTATCAACTTTATCAGATTTTTTTGACTTTTTGTTTTTTTGAGATTTTTGATTATCTAATTCAGCTTTTGCATTTATTTTTTCTTGATTTTTTTCTAATATTTCTTTAGATTTATTTGGGTCTTTCATCATCGATTCAAAATCTTCTTTTGATAGATATTCCTTAATTAGTAATACATCAGCAAGAATGTCTATTGTATCCTTGTTTGCAGATACAAGTTCTTTAGCTTTTTTGTAAGCTTCATTCATATATTGTTTTACCTTTTGGTCTATAAGTTTAGCAGTGTCATCACTAAAAGGCTTGAAAGGATGCCATTCTCATTGATCTTGATCTAGATACATAATTGTACCAAGGTCCTCATCCATTCAGTATTTCATCAACATATCTGTAACTATTTTAGTAGCTTTTTGCAAGTCGTTAGATGCTCAAGTTGTAATCTCTCATTTCCCAAAGAATATCTCTTCACAAGCTCTTCATCATAGTAGTGTTACAAGTTCGTCTAAAAACTGTGCTTTGGAGTTTAGATATCTGTCTTCAGTAGGCATAATCCAAGTAACTCACAATGCCATTCATCTTGAAACAATAGATATTTTTTCTACAGGGTCTGCATTTTCAAGATAATATGCAGTTACTGCGTGTCCAAGTTCGTGATATGCTATAGTTTTTCTTTCTTTTTCTTTAATAGTTTTGATTTTTTTCTCAGGTCACATTACAATTTTTTCAAGAGCATATTCAAAATCATCCATAGTAAGTATAGATCTATCTTCTCTTGCAGTTTTTAGTGCCGCTTCATTACATATATTTGCTAAATCAGCTCACACAAACCCACTTGTTCTTCTTGCTATTATTTTGATATCTACATCAGAATCTAATTTTTTATCTTCACAATGTATAGTTAGAATTTGTTCTCTTTCTTCTACAGTTGGTCTTCATACGTAAACTTTTCTGTCAAACCTTCATGGTCTCATCAAAGCTGAATCAAGTACATCAGGTCTGTTTGTAGCAGCAATTACAATTACTTTTGTGTCTTTTTGGAAACCATCCATTTCTGTAAGTATCTGATTCAATGTTTGTTCTTGTTCTTGATGTCATCAAGTATATCATCCTCATCTTTTCTTCCCAATAGTATCAATTTCATCTATAAAAATAATAGAAGGGGCTGCAGCTTGTGCTTTTTTGAATAAGTCTCTTACTTTAGCGGCTCACATACCAACTAACATTTCCATAAATTCAGATCAAGAAGCAGAAAAAAATGGCACATCAGCTTCTCCAGCAATGGCTCTAGCCAGCAACGTTTTACCACTTCATGGAGGTCAAAACAAAAGTACTCATCTAGGAATTCTAGCTCATACCTTTTGGTATTTTACTGGATCTTTTAGATAATCTACTATTTCTTTAACTTCATTTTTTGCCTCATCCATTCAAGCAACATCTTTGAAGTTGGTTTTAACATCGGCTTTTGTTCTTAATTTTCAAGCTTGAGCTCAAAATGGAAAGTTTCATCATTTTGGTAAAAGCATTTTGAAAATAAATAATCATATTATTATGAAAATTAACAATGGAATAAGTTCTTTCATTGTACTTTCAAAAAATGATGGTTGTGTATATAATATATTAATAGGAACGTCTCATGTTAGATTGAATCATAATTCAGAAAGAGATGTGTCAGATGGTTTATTAGTTTTAAATACATCAAATATTCTTTGTTCAATAGAAACATTTGTAAAACCTTGGTTTGTATCTTTAGTTTCTAAAAGTTTGAATCATTCTAGATTAGTAGAGTTGCTAAGTTCAATTTTTGTAAATGTTCAACTTTTGTACTCTTGGATAAAATCATTTAAAGTTATTTCTTTTGGTTGATTGTATGTATTTACTATATTTTTTCAACTTTCATCTTTTGTAATATTTGCATTTTGCAAGTAGAATAGTCACATAGTTGTTAAAATTGCAAAAACTCAAAAAAATATTAATCACTTTTTCATTAATCCTTTTAATTATAAAATATCAAGCTTCTATTTATATCAAAAATATATCAAAATTCAACTTATTTTGCATACAAAATTTATATATTATTAATCATAGATTATTATAATTATTACTATTTTTCAATATTTTTTCAAAGTCTGTATATGTATACAGCAGTTTGTCATCTATTTACATAAACTGTATCTAATCGTCACATTTTCATACCAACATCAGTAATTTTTGCTTCTCTTGCTTTTAGGAAATAATTAGCATACCATGGAGAAATATTTTCATCTAATTTTCATTCGTAAGCTCTCATAAGTATTGTAATAACTTCAGCTGAAGTAAGTTTTTTATTTGGTAAAAAATAACCATCTGGAGTTCATGTCATCAATCAATATTCACATACTTCTTTTATACTTTCTCTCAAACTTGGATCAAACAAATATGAATCTTTAAAGTCACAGTTTTTGTTTACTTTCATTCTATAGGTAAGAATATTTTTCGATAGCTGTGCAAAAAACTTAGCTCATTC
>JAZHDC010000017.1:0-8010 GCA_036541305.1 Candidatus Absconditabacteria bacterium | reverse complement strand
TACTTCTCTTACTTATATTAAATAGTGTCGGGTTTTGCTTGACAATTAAGAAATTTATACTTTAAATTGCAATTTTCATAATTTATATTATATTTGGAAGTTATTTATTTTCTTATATAACAAATGGATACTAATACACAAAATGTCTTTACAAATACATTGAATCAGTTGCAAAGTTCTTTTGAATTATTCAAAAGTGAACATTATAATGAGAATTTATTCAAAAGATTTTTATTTCCACAAAGAGTAATTCAAGTAAATATACCTGTATTGATGGATGATTGAACAATCAATAATTTTGTAGGATATAGATCTCAACATAACGATGCAAGAGGACCTTTCAAAGGTTGAATTAGATTTCATCAAGATGTTACTGAAGATGAAGTAAAAGCACTGAGTATATGGATGAGTTTGAAATGTAGTGTAGTAAATATACCATTAGGTGGAGGGAAATGATGAGTTATAGTAAACCCCAAAAAACTTTCTAACAAAGAACTTGAGAGATTGAGTAGAGGATATGTAAGACAACTTTATAAGTATCTTTGACCAGATCAAGATGTTCCAGCCCCAGATGTAAATACAAACCCTCAAGTAATGGCTTGGATGATGGATGAGTATTCCCATTTAGTAGGCAAAAATACTCCTTGAAGTTTTACTGGAAAACCAATTAGTCTTGGAGGTTCACTGGGAAGAGATAAAGCCACAGCTCAATGATGATTGTTTGTTTTGGAAAAGATTTTGGAGCTAAATTCAGATAATCTTCAGTGAAAAACAGTAATTGTTCAATGAGCATGAAATGCTTGATTAACATTTGCAAAACTGTTGACATCAAAGTGAGTAAAATTAATCTGAATTTCAGATAGCTGTGGATGAGTTTACAATGAAAACTGATTGGATATTGATGAGATAATTTCCCTTAAAAATTCATATAAGTCTGTAATTCAATATTCTAATTGAAATATTTTCACCAACGTAGAACTGTTGATTTTACCTTGTGATATTCTCGTTCCAGCTGCTTTGGAAAATCAAATTACTGACCAAAATGCAAATGCAATAAAAGCGAATTTTATACTAGAATTGGCGAATTGACCTGTTAGTAAATGAGCAGATCCAATTCTTGAAAAAAATTGAGTAACTGTAATTCCTGATATTTTGTCTAATTCTGGGTGAGTAATTGTAAGTTATTTTGAGCAAATTCAGAACAATCTCAACTATTATTGGCCATTGGAAGAGGTGGATTCTAAACTTTTCAAGATTATTACTGATGCTAGTATTGATGTTTTCCAAACAGCCAAAATTCACAATACAACTCTTAGAAATTGAGCATATATTATTGCAATGAAAAGAATTTTTGATTCAATGAGTTTTACAAGCTAGATAAAAAACCTAAAATAGTACTGGTTTGACGATCTCTCAACTTATATGATTTGCCAATTTCTCAGCTACTTTCTAAAAATTTCTTTTTGGGGAAAAGACAACAAACCTGCTTTTGAATTTGGTTAGTTTGTTATCTTTGATAGCAAGATAACTTAGTTTTTAATTGGTAGACTGTACTTCCAAGTTTTTTATGTTTTGGTTGTACATAATAAAGATAGAAATTATTACTATCATAATTCAGCTAACTACAAACATCATTCCTATTCATCTTCACGCTCAGCTTCCTAGTATATTTTTTCGATTTTCTACCAATGGAGTGAATACTTTGTCAGCTAAAAAACCTGATACTGCAAATGCAAGTATTGATCACAGATATGTTACATTACTAATAATTGCCCATACGCGACCTTGTTTTTCGTTGCTTATATTGTTTCTAATCAATACTTCAATGCTCGTATTTATAAATGGTAATGTTGCAAAGAATGCTATTCAACTAATAATTATTACAAGTATGTATGTAGAAAGTCATATTCATGCAAAAAATATTCCGCCAATGAATAATGAGATAATGAGCGATTTATTGTAATTGCTTGTTTTGTTAAATACTCATATAAATCAGCTTCACAATAAAATACCAAATGCGCATAATGATTGGATTATTCATGCATTTTTTACATTTGTAATATTCAATAACATTGGTACAAATAAGGATTGAATCATCCCTACAAAAAACAGAATAAAAGTAGTAGTAATTACTAGATTTACTACTCACTTGTGTTTTGTAAATTCTTTTAATCATATTTTGAACTCACCAATAATATTTCTATGTTTGATTTTTGGTAGTTTAGGAATGATTAAAGTTTTACTTATTGTAATTGTGATGATAGTCGCAGTAAAAAAAGTAACCAAATCTATAGCAAAAATATAGTTCAAATCTACAATAGAAAGTAAAATTCAAGCCAGTAATGGAGATATTAAGTATTGTGATGAACTTGCTAATTGCATCAATCAGCTAGCTTTTCCATATTCATCTTTGGTGAGTAAATCTGTAGCAAGTGCTTTGTATGCTGGTTGTTGGAAAGCTCCAAACAATGAACTCAATCATAGTCACAAATAAATGTGCCATAGCTGTAAATCTCCAAACAATAAAATACCAAAAATAAATAATATTCCTAAAGTCGCTCACAAATCTGAAATAATCATCATCCATAATCTGTTATTTGAATCAGCTAAGATTCATCAGTATGGTTTTAGTAAAAATTGAGGCAAAAAAACACACATCAATATGAATACATAACTAGAAGTAGTTCAAGTTAATTGATATACATATACTCACAATGAAAATAATGTAAGTCAAGTTCATATCATAGAAATCAACTGTCAAAACCATATTCGCAAAAAATTTTGGTAATTAGTCATTTAATTGGTTTTTAATTTTCAGCAAATAAAATCATCGCAAAAAGCCTTAACATTTTCTGCAACATTGTAATTATGGTAATTTTGTATATCTACCCAACAAAGATTTTCAAAACTTTTTGGTTCATTTACAATTGGTTGTTGATTATCAATAATTGTTGCAAGATATTTGTGACTTTGGTAACTTTTATTGTTTATTTCAAATTCTTTGAATCCAATATACTTAATGATTTTTACATCACATCATATTTCTTCTTTGGCTTCACGAATTGCACATTGTTCCAATGTTTCTCATATTTCTAGTTTTCATCCAGGAAATTCATAGTGCTGATGTTTTTTCTTGAAAAGCAAAAGTAATTTTCAATCTTTGATGATTGCACATCATGATAATTGTACCTTATTCATTTTAAATTAGTTATTGTATAGGTAGGAAATCTGGTTATATTCTTGAGTATTATAACAAATAATTCATTTTTCATCATACAGCACAAATTCAGTAATTCATACATCCAATGCCATTTTGGAGCATATTGTGCAGTATGGACTTGACGCTTTCATAAGATTTGCTTCTCAGTCTAAGCGAATGTAATATATTCTAGATCAATGAAGTTTTTGTGGATTGTTTTTCAGTGCATCCATAATGGCTCTTTGTTCTGCATGAACACAACAAGTTTTATCAGTAACTTTTTTGTGGTATGAATCCTTTGGAATATGGCATCTTCTTTGAGATTCTAGATTGTTAGCAGGGGAGTTGTATCAAGTTCAAATTATTTCTCAATCTTTTACAATAATACTTCATCATTTAGCCCTTTTACAAGTAGCATTTTTTCAGATTTCAGCTGCTTGTAATATTAATTTGTAGGCTATTTCTTCTTCTATTCCTTGTAGAATTTTCATTTTATTTACTATTTATAGATTTATATAAGTTTATCAATATAAGGCTTTATTGATAATGGATTTTTCAGTGGAGAAAAACGATCTACTACTTTTCCATTCTTATCTACCAAAAATTTCGTAAAATTCCATTTTATTTCATTGTTTATTATTCATTTTTTCTCTTTTTTCAAGTACTTGTACAATGGATCTGCATTTTCTCAGTTTACATCAATTTTACCAAATACTTTGAAGGATACTCAGTAATTGATTTTACAAAACTGTTGTATTTCTTCGTTGCTTCAAGGTTCTTGATTTCAGAATTGATTGCAAGGAAATGCAATAATTTCAAAATCTTTTCTGTCATAATAGTTGTAAAGCTCTTCTAATTGGTCGTATTGACCTACTAGTCAACATTTGCTAGCTACATTTACAATTAGCAAAACTTTTCATTTGTAATCTCATAGAGACTTTTCTTCTCATGAAGCAGTTTTTACTTGGAAATCATTTATTTTCATTGTATAGAATAAATATTAAAACTTTATTTGATAATAATTTTTATACAACATTTATCAATCTATTTTATTAGCCAAATGTTATTTTCAAAATTCATTTTTCATTTTCTCATTGAAAATAACACTCATATTTATTTAATAGTGGCATTTGTAATTTATCTTCAAAATTTGGTAGATCAAAGTATATTTTGTTTTGTTTGGTCTTGTTCACAATAGTTTGACTAAAACTGCATTTTTCAAAATCTCCACTAAATATTGTTTTTCAAAATAATGATAATTGTTTGTAAGATCCAAAATTCAATGTATCAACATTTTTCACAAATAATATATAATTACTATTATTTCCAACTTTTTCCAGAGTAAATTTCAACATATCTTTGTTTCATGGTTTGATTAGAATAGACTTGGTTGTGTCTAATTTGTTCAAATCTGATTTGTAGTTTATTTGTTGGATTTTTTCATTATCTATGTGATTCAATAACTCATTCTTACCTGCCTCAAACTCACAATAGTATATTACTTTGTAATCTAAATTTATTAATTTTGCAATAAGTAAAACACTAAAAAGTGATACTCATACTCACTCTTTTCAATGGATTATAAGTGGTAGTATTTGTTCATTTATTTCAAATTCTTGATTATTTAGTGAAAATCAATAGTTCATAATTATGCATTTGGATAAATAATGTATTTTAATCATAATTGTTTGAAATTCAATAGTTTAAATCTACCACAATCTCCAATCGCTATTGCTGTTTAGCAGATGGTAATAGGAAATAGAACATTGTTATAATCTGCACTATGTACTATCGCTATCGCTATAATCAAAACTGGGAAGGAAAAAAAGGAAGGGTGCAATAATTATACAAAAGGAAGTAATCCACCATAATAATCAATCGCAATTTACCATTATATGTTTCCTAAACAAAACAATTTCGAATTATTTTTCCTAATCGCCTATCCGGCGGCGACCCAGATTAGTTCAAGTTCAAGTGTAAGTTCAAGTTCAAGGGAAATAATAATTATTTGAATAACCTAGAACTAAGTACTAAATACTTGAACTCAAACTATTGCGAAGCAATCTGGTTTTTGTCGCCAGTTGTAATAATTTAATATAATAATTATCTACTACAATTTCCAATTTCCCATCCCAATTTGCTGATTGTAATTTATAACAACAGAACTCCACTACAATCTACTCCAAGCAGGATTTTGCTCCAAGATTTTGCTATAAATAGGGCAGTCATTGGAATGCGCTCACGGCAAGTAGCCACAGCTTCGCAAAAACTCTTTTACTATTTCTCATCATGTAAATTTGAAAAATTTCTTGAAAAGGGCAGTCCATTCTTGCAAGGTTAGGGGATGATGATGGTCAAGCCAGTTGCCAAAACTGCCAAACTCTTGTTTCAATTTCAAGATAACATTTGCATTGTATATAGCAGCATTAATTTTTAGTCTATTCCTAATAATTCATGAATTGTTTAGTAGTCTTTCAATCTCTTTTTCTCAGTAATTTGCTACTTTTTCTATGTTGAAATTATCATAAGCTTGTTGGAAATTAATTTGTTTTTTCAAAATAATATTCCAGCTCAAACCTGCTTGATTAATCTCCAAAATTAGTCTTTCAAAAAGTAAATTATCATCATTTATAGGGAATCAATATTGAGTATCGTGATAAATTTTGTGAAGATTATTATCATCTAAATCTTTTACATAGTCACAGTATCAGTTGGTTATTTGTTCTAATTCCATTTTTTAGATTATCTAATAAATTGATTAGTAATTACAAGAATTATACCTATTGTAAATATTGTGCCAAATATTTCTTTATTGTTTTTAGCAAGCCATTTTGGTAAGTAAATATCAAAGTTTGGATTTCTGTTGTCTGTATATTTACTTGCTATAGGAGTCAAAGGGCAAACCCATTTGTTCAATAGTAAAATAATAATTTCTATACTGATCAACAAAATACTAGCAAGCAGATAGATATCTACAATTCCATTTATTCCAGCATAAAAAACATAACAGTTTGCACCTGCCATAATTATCCAAACTAGTGTGTATTGTTTTGATTATAGTTAGCATTTTGGATTATCATTAATGAGATATTATTTCTATTTTTGTTTCCTTTTGATTGGCAATGATTTTTCATGTTCATCCAATTGGAAAAGTAATCATAGGATTTGTATGTCCAAAGTCTACATTTCATAAAACAGGAATATTGTTTAGTTCTTTTTTTGATTTGATTATTAATTTCATTTTTTCTTGAGTTATATTCGATGTACTTTGGAATCTACCAAATACGATTCATTTTACTCCATCGAAGTTAGGTAAGTGTATTATTGATTGAAGATTTCTATCTATTTCTAAACCAGTAGAATCTCATACCAAATTATCATCTTCCAAAAATAATATTGAGTTTTCAATATTTGGCATAAATTCTGTTCATTGTAAAAGGTTGAAAGTACAAAGATTTCATCCATAAATAGTTCATTCACAAACTCATTCATTGATTACCCAATATCATTCATTTTCCATAATATTCCTATTTTCTTGGTCTTTGTATCGTCAATCATCTGACCAGTCTTTACTTGGATTTACAATGAATGGAGTTTCTTGCATCAAACACTTTTGGAAGTATTCTAGATTATAGTCAAAGTGTTTTAACATTCACCAACTGCTAAAATGTAGTCCTGAATAAGTTATCATTGCAGTTTTAGCTGTAATTGCATTGCAAAGTGCAGTAATATCTGAATATCCACAAATAATTTTTGGATTGTTTTTTATCAACTCATAGTCAATATATTTCAAAAGTTGGTTACTATTGAATCCTCCAATTACTGAAAATATTCATTTTACATTTTTGTCTGCAAATGCTTCGTGGAGATCTTGTATTCTAGATTCTATTGGAGAAGACATAAAACTATCCATTTCTCTAATATTTTTTCCAAAGCTGACTTTGAATCAAAGAGAGTTGAGTTTTTGAATCGCATATTCAATATTGATTTCTTTCAACAATGACAAACTCCTTGCTGGTGCAATTACTCTAATTTCATCTCATTGTTTTAGTTTTGATGGGATTATCATTTTCTTTGTGTTGTAGATAAAAATGTTTAGAAGAAATTTTCAATGTCAAAACCTGGATCTATTTCACCATTATATACTATTTCTCATCCATCCATTGTTCAATTATCGTATTGAACATCTATATGTCTTCACTGAGAATCTGCTATAATATCGAATATATCCTGCAAGGAAAATCAGTGAATAAAAGCATTAGTCCATTCAGTACTATATCCAGCTTTTCTATACTTTTCCAAAAAACTCTCTACACTAATTTCATTCATTTACCTTTCAATTACTAATAAATTATTCCTAGTATAACAAAAGAAATTATAGTTTCAATATAAATTGAAAAATTGAAATAAATTATTGAAAATTAGATGTTAGTTTCTTTTTCTATTGAATTTGCAGTATTTTTATTTTTCTTAGCTGATTCATATTTTGTAGCTTTACCTTTTCCCACTGATTTTATAATTTCATTATCAATAAGTGTTTTCAAATCTCTTTTCAATGTGGCTTTTGTAATATTATATTCATTTAGCAATTCTTTTGAACTTACGGACAAGTTTTTGATTATATAAGTAGCAATATGAATTTGTCTATTATTCAAGCGAGCAACTATCAAGTTATTTTCAAAATCTTCATCATTACTGATTTTTTCAATGGTAGATTGTAAATTTCATAATTCATTTTCAATTCATCCCAAAAAATACTCAATAAAACGACTACTGTCAATTTCTTCCTCTACACTGTAATAATCATTTCA
>JAZHDC010000016.1:0-8102 GCA_036541305.1 Candidatus Absconditabacteria bacterium | reverse complement strand
AATTTTAACATTATCAATTGCAGGTTCTGAAGCAGCTGTTTGACTGAAAGGAACAAACTGAAAAAAGTTTAGTAGTATAGATAAAAAATAAATCACAAGTACAAAAACTATTGAATTTCTTTTCAAATCTCAAGTATTTATTTTATGCCTATTTACAGGTTTATTTGTTCAACTATTCAACTTTAATTTATTAATAATATTTTTTATATAACTCATAATAAATATTTAATGGTAATTAATTATTAAATTATACTAAAAAACTATATAAAAGTCAAAAGTTTTCTAACATAATACAACATGGAAAATAGATTCAAAAAGATAAAAAACCAGACAATCCAAAAGGCCTAATAATAAGCAGTTAATTGGCAAACTAGTCTTTTGTAAACTTAATCAAAAACTAATTTGCAAGAAGAATTAATTGTTCAAAAAACTTATCAATATCTTTTTCATCGTTGTAAATGTATAAACTCATTCTGCAAGTACCTTTTAGTCAAGCTTGAGTGTGCAATGGATGGGCACAATGACCACCACATCTTACACAAATATTTTCATTTGCTAGTTCCTCGCCAAAAAGCCTCATTTCAGTACCATTTAGCAAAGAAAATGAAAACACTCAAATCCTATCACTAGAGTAATTTCCAAGTAAAACAACCTTATCTTTTATGGCATGGAATTTTTCCAAAGTATAGGCCGTTAGTTTTTTCTCAATTTGTTCAACTTTTTCAAATCATCAAATCTTTTCAATATATTCAAAGGCTTTTATCAGGCTAACTGCTCCTACAAGATTTGTTGTTCAAGGTTCAAGGCTTTCATAGCCCTTTGCATAGGTGAAATCATTTTTCGTTACTTCCAAAATTGATCATCCTCAACCTATTGATGATTTTAGAGTTTTCAAAATTTCTCTTTTTATCCAAAGCACTCAAATTCCAGTAGAAGCCATTACTTTGTGTCATGTAAATATATAGAAATGGCAACCAATTTCATTTACATCTACTTTGAAGTTTGGGACTGCTTGGGATCAATCAACGCAAAACAAAGTATCATCTCTAAGGATAGATTTTACTGCTTTTAGGTCAGTAACTGATCATGTAACATTGGAGACATGGGTTAGGGAAATTAATTTTACTGAATCATCGTATTTATCTTTCAATGAGTTCAAATCTATTTCATAATTTGGTGTAATATCGATGTAATCAATAACAATTCAATACTCTTGTGAAATCAAGATCCAAGGCACGATATTAGCATGATGCTCTGCAATACTCAACAAAACTTTGTCTCATTTTTTCAAATATCAAGATTTTACAAGCGTGGTAGCAAGAATATTAAAAGCGTAAGTAGAATTGTATGTATAAACTATTTCATGTTCTTTTCATCACAAAACATTAGCCACTACTCTTTTTGAATAAAAATACATCTCTTCAGACTTTTGTGATAAAGAGTAAGATCATCTGTGAATATTTGCATAATCATTTGCTAAATAATCTGATATTCAGTCTATTACTAATTGAGGTTTGAGAGTAGTTGCGGCATTATCAAGGTAAACTAATCAAGGATTGTTTTCAAAAATAGGGAAGTCTAATTTCAAGCTCATTTCAATATATTACTCAATAAATAGTAATATTTTACTCAACTAGATTGTATTTTCAAGTGAAAAAAATAATAAAAAATTAATTTAATATGAATAAAGAAAAATATTTTAATATTTTATCTTAACAATATCTCAAACACTATATCATCTAGATTTAGATAATCATCAGTTGATTTCCAAAACATATTTAGATGGGAAAATGGGCTTATAGCTCAGACAGTCTTTTTGTTTGCAAGGTAGGACTGATTGGATATCTACTATTTTGTAGTTTTCATCAATCCAAATCATATCTAATGGAATCAAGGTATTTTTCATCCAAAAACTGTAATAGTCTGACTTTGGAAAAACAAAAAGCATTCACTGATCAGATGGTAATGAACTTACATTCATCAATCATTGTTTTTGTTGTTCTTGGGTCAGCGCTAACTGTATTTTATATTTATCATTTCTAATTATTATTTCAGGATAAATGTCTTTACTTAGATTATAATAAAAAACTCATATTCAGAAAAACAAGATGCACAATACAATAATAAAAACTTTTGATAATAAATATTTATTCATTTGTATAAATTATGTCTACTAAATCTCATCTTTTGTAATCTCCTACAACTTTTCATTGGATATAATTTGGAGTCCATCAAAAACATTCATCTCATTTTTTAGTCTCAATTAAGATTTTGTGCTTAACTCAAACATTAAAATTTGCAAAATCTTTTTCTATTTGGGCTCCTAGTTCCAACAGCTTTGCTTCTCTTTGTTTTTTGGTGTTTTGGTCTATTTGATTGGGGAATTTGGAAGCAATTACTGTTTCGTGTTTGGTGTGTGCTGAAAATGGAAAAACATGTAACTTGTTGATTTTGTATTTTGCTACTCTATCCAAAGTATCTTGGGCATCTGCATCAGTTTCTCATGGAAATCCCACGATCAAATCAGATCAAATACTAATAAGATCTTTGTCAGGTCTTGGCAAATTTTTGATTTTTGTCAGTACATTTTCCAACACTTTAGAATCATAATTTCTTCACATTTTCTTCAAAACATTATCAGAAAAAGATTGAATAGAAAAATGGAAATGTGGCATAAATCTACCAGATGAAACCGCTGCAAAAAACCTCGCATCTAGAAACTCTGGCCCTAAAGATCACAACCTAATCCTACTCACTTGTGTGTCCCTTAGGATTGTTTCCAAAAGCATTGAAAATTGACTACTTCAAGCATCGTTAGTGTTTTTAGATCACCATGCTGCTAGATTAATTCATGTAAGGATAATTTCTTTTCAACCATTGGATACAAAGCTGTTTATTTGAGAGATTATTTGGGAGATTTCTACGTCTCTGCTAGGTCATCTTTTCACAACACTTAGGCAATAAGTGCACATACTATCGCACCCATTTTGAACAACCAAAAATTTCCTGGTAAAAATATTTCACTCATCTACCATCAAATTACAATCTTGAATTGGAGCGTCTTCTCCAAGTAAATGTATGGACTTTTGGAAGGGCAAAAGCTGAGGATAAATACCGTAAAATTGTTCATCACTCATTAAATTTCCTCTATCAAAAACACCACAACCAGTTAAGTAAACAAAATAACCTTGAGAGATGTGCTTTTGAATATCTTTCAACCATTTTGACTTAGCTCTATCTGTAACAACACAACTGGAAACTATGTAATTCATCTCTTGATCTTTTCATTGTTGAGTCAAATAGTTCATCCATCTATTCAAATAGTACTTGTTAACTCTACATCCATAAATTTTGTATTTCATTTTTTCTCTAACATTTAAATATCCAAAAATAACTATATTTTTACTAAAATCAACACATTAATTTTGTACTTGAAATAAATAAAAATATTGATAAAAATAATAAATTTTACAAATAAAAAAATAATATGAATAATGATAAAGAAAATCAGGTCAATTTTGAATCACACTTGAATTGAATTCAAGAACATATAATCAATTGCATCCATAAATGACAAATTAATGAAGCTAATGCAAATATTGAAAAAATAATAGTTATGTGTAAAAATCTAACACAAAAACTGTGTGATGAATCTTCAAAATGAGAAGTATGTAAAGTAAATTTTGATCCTAACTACAATTGAAATGAAGAACAAACCCACTCAATATATTTTGAAAATGAAGGATTATTTAGGAAAGCAAATATCGAAATTTCTATAAAAAATTTCCTTAACAATATATACGAAAACTACAACGATTTTCTTTTTGATAAAATATTCTTTATCAAAGTAACTTCAAATGAGATTAAGCCTATTTATTTTTTCAGTATATTTGCAGATTCTATTCAACATAGATTGAAAAATATTGAAGATTTCAAAAAAAGATTCAAAGACAATATCACTGAATGTTGAGAGTGATTTCTAAGACAAGAAATAGATGAATGAGAATGAGCCATATCCAAATGAAACTGATCTAAATGTGTTGATCTAATATTTAAAATGAAAGATTATATTGTATGTTTCAAATATTCTGAATGAAACATCAATGACATCGAAATCAAAACCTGACTTGACCACGAACAATTATTGAAATTGATCTATACAATGTACAAAGAAATAAGTGTAAAACTATAAATCTCAAGCATAATCTTTTAGCTTGAAGTATACTATTTCGCTATTTCACAAACACAAATCAAGTATCCTTTTTCTCATCAAATTAGGTCTATCCACATAAGTTAATTTAACTACTCAAGCACTTTTTGTTTCATCTTCATCATTGCTTGCTAAAGACCCATCAGTAACCAACAATATATATCAATATCCAAATACATTTCACATAATTCAAACTCTTTTTGATTGAACAGATCTTACATTTGAAGCAGGTAAATTCTTTACACTGTTTTTGAAAAATCACTTTTGTTTGTAAGTAGATATTCAATCTCTAGACACTATTGTAAAATCCATTTTGTAATTAATATAAATCATTATCAAATAATACAAAAATATTATATTTACAATACCAAGTAAAACTACAATAATCCAGTAAAATCACTCTAATCCATGGGTTTTTAGATATAATCCCATATAAATTATTATTATATTTCAGATTATTCATAACAAAATTGGAAAAATTCATTTCACTATCCAGTAATATTTGGATCTTACTACCAAAATTACAGAATCATATCAATGATGTTCAATTGCCTCTTTGAACTCATTTTCCTTCAACTTAGTATCAAAGTTATTAAATATCTTCATTATTCTTGCCTATAAATAATTAATTATTGATTTTTCTAGTCAAATATTCAATTTTTGCTTCCACCATAAGCGCATTGACCAAATCTGCAATTGTACTACTTCACAAAGTAGATACTTGATTAAATAATACTAAATTATTGTATCACAATGTTCTAGCTAATATTAGATTATTTCATTGTTGTTTGTATGAATTAAGTTGAATATTTAATTTATCTTTTTCATTGATCATTTCTGATAATACCATTTTATCATAATTAGACCTGACTGTATCATCTAAAATACTATTTCATATCAATCATGGGAAAGTTAAATAATCATTATCAGTATATATTTTCAATACTCTAAGATTTTTGAAATAATTAATATCCTCTTGAAGTACAATTATCGACAACAAATCTTCAATTTTATAAGATCCAAAATCACTAGTAGGACTCATTTTCATCAATGTTGATTTTCCTATACTTGTAGCCAAATTGTAATCTATTCAAGTTTTCTTTAATCTATCAAACTCAGTTTCCAAATCAGTAATTATCAAATCTAAAGTAGACAACTCAAATCAAGTGAAATAGAAATGATAACTATTGTAACCTGAAAGATTTGTACCTGTAGTAATTACAGTTCAAGTAGTATAATTAGATCCTCAAGTAGTAGTAGTTGAAGATCATCGGCTAGATGTAATTGTACTTGTAGTTGTAGTAGTCATATATTTTTTCTTGTATTGTGCTACTAAATTTCATGATAATTGATCATACCTTACAGTAATTGCAGACAATAAGTAATTCAATTGTCTTTTCAATGATGTATTTGAAGTTTTTGCTAACGCCTTTTCTATATTTGTGATTACTCACTTCAATAATGCTATTTGAGAAGATTTTGATTTTTTAGATAAACTCTTATCCACTTTTTCCATAATATTATCTAATTTATTTTTATCAGTCAAATTCAGCTTACTTTGTGACAAATGACAATCTCACCAATAAAAAGCCCAAAGATCACATACTGAATCATCTTTGAATTCACATACATGAAAAGCATTTCATAATACATTCTCTTTGCTAATTACTTTTCATCAGTATTTTTTGCATTTGTACTGTCACAAATTATCTGAAGCAAATGAAAAAGATGAAAAAATAATAGTGGAAAAAAGGAATCACAATAAATATTTTTTGTTCATTTTACAATGATTTAATGATATAAACTAAAAGTAGTTTACTCAATCTTACTAAAATGTCAATTGAAATTAATAATCAGTACCAAGTACCAAGTGCAAGTACTCAGTAATTGCTTCGCAATTTAGCTGATTGCAATAGAAAATAGTACATAGTATTAATAATCTACTACAATCTCCCATTGCTATCGCTATTGCTATTCAGCAGATTGCAATAAGAAATAGTAATAATAATCGACAGAATAACTTAATAATCTATCTCTTTTACTCGAAAACAAATCATTTTGGAGGATTTGAATTAAGTATACTATTGAAAATTATAACTAGTGGTTCAACATACTCTCATTTATCTGTACAAGTTCAATTGGAGTTTTTATCACATCATCTATTAGATCTTCTCAAATAGTTTAAGTCATACAAAATAGCTGCATCCAAATCTTTTGTAGTTTTTCATCAAGGCAATACATACTCTCAACTTTCTCAAAGAATTCATCATCAAATAGTATTTTTAGTAAACAAGGATCAATTTATTATCAATTGGGAATTTAACTGGGTTGTTCTATATGAATCATTGGTAGTAAAGACTTTTCCACTTTCATCAGCTGAAATTACAGCTCAATCTGCATACATAATAGCATCAATACTCTTAACATTTGAATTTACAATTATATTTCATTCATTCAGAGTTAATAAATTATAATCATTAGTGTCTTTGAAAACTATTAATCAAAAACTAGATTTAGTCAATTTTAGGTCAACATCAAATATAAAGTTACCATTCTTGACAATCAATGTTTGAATTTTTCATGAACTTATTTCATTGATCAATGAAGACAATTTTACATTTCAAACTTTTAATTTAACACCATTATTGATGCTATTGTCACTCAATCAATTAGTCAATGAATATGCTTGTTTTCTTATTATACTTTGGATTTCCACTGTTGATAAATTAGTGGTATTTTTATCTTGCAAAGTAAGAAACTGTTTTCACTTTGACTGAAACTGTCACACTATTTTGATTGGAGAAAACTTTCAACTGTTTAGAACTATTTCATCTTCTACCTGAACGTCTTTTGTATTGGTAAGATAATAAGTAATATCGGCTCCGTTAATAGTATAAGTAACGATTGGTCTAGTAAACACATCCACATCTCACATTTGATTTTTTCATTTGTAATTAACAGTAAAGTCAATTTTTGGATTAGTGTTCAAATCTCTTTCTCAAGTCATATTTTGGATTACAAAATCTTGTGAAGGAGATAGTCTAATTGTTGACTTATAGTTACTAATTAAGTGGTTTTTAGGGTTTCAAGAAAGCTTACTTACTAATAATTGTAAAATAATTTGTGCTCAAACTCTAAAATCATCTGGTTGATTATTTAGATCTATTACTCACAAAGAACCTACAAAAATTTTATTAAATTTATATCTAATAGAATTGATTGTATTGTCTACTCAATTCAATTGTATATTTAATTTTCAGTTAGTAGTCCAAAATGGTGCAATTGCTTTGATTCCATTAATTGTAAAGGAAAAATTAGTTCATCATCATACTATACTAGAAGTATTTACACTACTTAAATTTAACGCATCTATTCAAGTATTGTTGATTCTATTTGTCTTGAAATTGGAATGATTGGAAACAAAAGTAACAGGCATTCAACTCAATCACACAATAGATTGTCATTGACGAGTAACTCATTTTATCGATACAGATACTTGACAATTATCAATATTGTTTGCAAACAAATCCCAACAGTTTGAGACAGGATAGTTCAAATAAGCAACAACTGGAATTGTTGCTGTAGTAGGTGCTGGTCTTGGTGCATTAGATCCGCATCAAGAAGTATCACACGAACAAGTTTCAGTAGTTGTACACCTTCACAAAGCATTACAACTATTTGTAACATTACATTTTTTCGTACCGCAAGATGCACTTACAGGAGACCAACTATTAGTCTGTTTACAGTTGATTGCTCAAGAACTGCTCCAATTTCCTATAATACCACAAGATCACCAGCTTTCTACCCAATGAGAAATATAAGAAGAACATCCATACCCTGCAGTCCTTTGAGAAGTAGTTACAGTAGGAGGAATTTGTTCATAAAGTGCAGT
>JAZHDC010000015.1:0-8106 GCA_036541305.1 Candidatus Absconditabacteria bacterium | reverse complement strand
GATCATTTGAACTTCCAGTAAAGCTAAAAAGCAAAGGCACATTATTTTTCCCAGTAATTTCAAACTTATAAAAGTCCAGCTCCCCTACTTGCTTATCTACGAAAAACCCCTCAATATTCTTATACAAAAACAAAAACAAAATAGAAAAAGCCATCACCAAAACAAAATTACCCACTATCAAAGTGCTTTTGAACTTATTATTCAGTATTTTCCTAATTATTATTTTCAATATCATTTTCACAGTTGTTTCAATTAGAATAAATATTTACATCTACAGTTTTGCCTATTAATTCAAGTTTATAATACTCCTTCAAGGTTTCATCATGAGTAGTCATTATACAAATATTGTTATCCTTTTTTACATACTCTTGGATCAGGTCATACACCACCTGCCTTAGCTCCTTATTCAAACTATTTGCCGGCTCGTCCAACAGCAGTATTTCTGGCTTGTGAATCATAGCCTTTACCAAAGAGACCCTTTCCTTCTCTCATCATGAAATATTATGTACTTTTTTGTTTAAAATTAATTTGATTTTAAGGGTTTCTATAAGGTAATTTGCCCATACTTTGTCTTTTTTGGCTCATCACATAAATGCTAGGTTTAGGTTTTCATTTACACTAAAATCATCCAAAAGATTGAAATTTTGAAATGAGTAACCTATGGTGTTTGACCTATATTTACACAGCTTGGAAAATTTTTGTTCATAGATAGAAATATTATTATACTCTACTTTTCCATCCAAAGGCATCAGCAATCATCCAATCAAATTCAATAATGTAGTTTTTCAAGACCCAGAAAACCCATAAAGCACTATCAAATCATTAGGCAGCAGCTGTCAATTTAGATTATCTATCAGCAAATTATTTTTATTATATCCAAACTTCAAATTAATTAACTTCATATATTATTACAGTAATAAACTTAAATAATATATTTTTTTTAATTCAATTAGCAACAGGAATATTGTTATTGAATAGAATTAATTACTCATAGCAATAGCGATTGGAGATGGGAGATTGTAATTTATTAAATATTATTATGAATTACAATCTAGGATATGGGAAATTGCGATTGGAGATTGTAATAGATTATTATCACCATCCCCTATTTCCCATCGCAATCTCCTAATTGCACAGCAATTCCCTATCCCAATCCCCTAATTGCGAAGCAATTTCCTATTGATTTTTCAATCAAAATAAAGTAAAATATGGAAATTTTATTTTTACCTAAACACAAATGAATAAACAAACCATAATAATCCTATTAGCTGTATTACTTACTTGAGCAGCTTGATGAGCTTACTTCTTTTTCAGTACCAATAGTGCCACAACCAACTCTACTACAACCAACAATATTCAAACAAACCAAAATTGAACTAAATCTGATACCAAAATAATTGAACTAGAAAACGAGGATTTTTCTTATGTTATGGATTTTGATGTAAACTATAGCTCAGTAATAAGTTGAAATAACGATAATTGATCAATAATTGTAAAATGAATTGAGTGAGTTTCCTATGATAAGTGATTGAAAAATAGAATAAAAATCTGATCTGTTGAATCTAACTCAAAGAAAAACTGAAAAATTACTGTAAATGATATTGAATATATTCAAGATGAAGAAAATATTTATTACAAAAATTTATATGAAATCATCAATAAAATCAATCACGATACTTGATTGAATCTAAATCAATTACAATATCCATTATCTGCAGCTTGAATTGATTTGAATAAATTGGAAAATTCAAATTTTTTGAAAGATGATAGTTTGGATCAGATTACCAAGATGATATGAAATCTAAACAATATAAAAATCGTGAATATTTACCTAAAATCATTATTTACAGGAAATCCTAGTTATTACTTAGAGAAAAATTGATTTTATGAAATATTAAGTAAAGAGTACCTTACAAAAGGAGCATACAAAAAAGTGTTTGATGTAAAAACATGAATAGGAGATAAACTTGGTCTTACTTTAAAGCCTTGAATTTGTGATAATTTTGATTGAATTGACTTTGGAAATACAACTAATTGAACTTGAACTATTATAGATGAATGTAAGGATAATATTGAAATGTTCAACAAAACTTACTCTCAATATTTGTATTTGATAGAAAAGTGAAATATTGATACTATTTGATACAAAAAAGATTCAATTTGGGAGTTATCATACTGAAACTGAGAAATCACAAGCTTCAAATTTGAAAATGATATGCTTGGAAATATTGACTACAATGATTGAAAAATCCAAATCAATATAGACCCACTTCCATTGAAAATACTTTGACAATCAATAAATATCCAATCCTTAATATACACCAAAAATTCCAACGCTGGGTACTTGAAAATAAATTATAAGATGCCTAATTGATACTGATTGTTAAATATGAACACTGCATGAATGAAAATAACTAATTTAGATGTAGATGCCAAAATAGAACTTGCTGGTTATGTTTGAAGTTTGCAAGGAAAATTTGACAAATCCAAATGAGATTTGAGCATAAAAGTAGATAAGTGAAAAACAAATATAATCCTTTCTCAATATACTTACCAAAACTGAACAACTGACTTATCAATAAAAGCAGATAAATTAATCATTCAAGGTTCACGGAAAAATGTAGAAAAATTTAATGTAGGAAAATGAACAATCTCTTCAAACTACTGAGGGAACAAAACCAACTTAACAATAGATTTTAAAGTTAATAATTATATTACTTGAGATAACTCATTACCTGATTTCTTGATAAAATTTAATTTGAAAAACTCAAATTCTAATTGATCTATAATATTTAATTTAGACAAAAAACTTACAGAATGAAATCTTATAGGTAGATACAAATATGACGATTGAACCAAAGAAAACCTTACTAGCTGAACATTTACTGGTAATATAAAAAAGTGAATTTACGACATTACTCGAACCAACTTTGATGCCAAAGTAACTGATACATTGAAGTTAAATTGAACCAATAAAACAGACTGAAATACAAAATCATTCCAATGAGAACTAAATATTGATTCTAGTGAATGACCATTCAAATTATCATACAACTGAAAAATTGAAAACAAAAAATTGCCTTTCTACATTCCAATAAATACTTCTCCTATTACTTTAAACATCAAAATTCCAAACTCAGACAAATCTTGAAAATTAATGTGACTGATTATAGGAATGTTTTTTATGTAATTATTATATTATTTCACCAAATAACTTCAAGCTTCAAGGCTTAGTTATTTTCACATTCATATAATCTCAGACTTTCTTAATTCCATCAGGAAAAGGATAGTCTATAATTATATTTTTCATTCTATCATCATATCATACCAATTGATTATCTTCACTAGTTGTGATCATAACTTCTTTTATTAAGCCAATCTCTTTTTGGTTGTTTTCTAATGAAGTCTCTTTCAATATTTTAGTCAAAACATCTCGCCTTTGTTTTTTGATTTTTGCTGGAATATTATCAGGATATTTTTTAGCTGCTAAGGTCCTTGGTCTTTCTGAGTAAATTCATATATATTGCATATCAAATCTTCCATAATTCACCAAATCCAAAGTATCTTGAAAATCTTGGTCAGTTTCATCTGGAAATCCTACAATTATATCTGTAGTCAAGCTAATATCTCTTTTCAAAGAGTATGTTTTATCAATAAATTCTTTTGCCACATCCATTGTATATCCTCTATTCATTCTTTTCAAAACATCATTTGATCATGACTGCAAAGGCATATGAATATGCGGGCAAAGTTTTTGTTCATTTTCATGCAAAGCATAAATCTCATCATTGAACAATGTGGGATAAGGTGAAGTATATCTTAGCCGTTTAAGTCATTCAAGCTTCAAAGTTTGCTTCAAAATATTTACAAATTCAGGATGCTTGTTTACGATTTGTCACAAAAACACTATTTCAGATACACCATTTCAAAGGTGCACTTTCACTTCTTTTATTATCTCATCAATTGGTCTAAATCTCTCTAATCACCTAGCAAATGGCACAATACAATAACTACAAAAATGAGAACATCAGTTACCTATTGGCACATAAGCAGTTTTACCACCTTGGACAAAAAGCGCATTTGTAGACTTGGGAACAATAGATAAATAATTTTCCAAAATCTCAACTTTCTTTCCAAGAGAATATCCAATATTCTCAAGTATATAAGGCAACATTGCAATGTCATCTATCCTAAACATCAGCTCCAAGTTAGGAAAAGTGTTGTGAAGCTTTTTGAACAATGGGTTGAAAGCATTGTTTATAGGCAACAAATTACTAATCTTGTTGTTGTTTTTGTAAATCATATCCTTTACATTCTCATCAATTCATAGAATCTTGTAGTTTCATCACTCCAAAAATCATTGGAAATTTCAATTTACAAGTTTTTTCCCAAGGTAAGATTTTAGATAATGTCATGACATACATCATGTAATCCAGATTTTCTTGTTTTTGGGGATAGATTTTAGTTTTCCAGTTATCTTATCCTCAGATTTTTGCCTAACACTACAAGAATCAAAAATAACAATATCTGCTTCATCTATACTATTTACATACTCCCAACCACAATTTTCAAGGACTGCTTTTATTCTTGCACTGTCAGCATAGTTCATCTGACAACCATATATCAAAATATTGAATTTCATCTAATTTATTAAATTCTAAACATTATAATTTATAGAAAAAAAACTAAAATTCAATGAAATATACAATAAATTATTATTCAAAATAAAATAGCAGATTGAAAATAGCGATTGGAGAAGGAAGATTGCAATACATTAAATATTATTATGAATTGCAATCTAGGATATTGAAAATTGCGATAGCGATTGGAGATTGTCTGTATTATTTAAACAATTTACAATTTCCTATGTACAATCTGCTAATTGCTTAGCAATTCCCTCTAATTACTAAATAATCTGCTTAATAGCGATAGCGATTGGAGATTGTAGTAGATTATTATAGCCGCCACAACAAACATGTCTGAGCAGTATTTGCAGTGAAAATATTAGAGCTGTTTAGTTTGACTACGACCCGGAGCCCACGAAGTGGGAGGGAGTAGCTTTGCTACTGAACTAAATTGAAAGCAGGTGTGAGCAGATTGGCGAGTCTTTGTTGTGGCTAGACTTTTTTGCTTACTTTTTGTGGCAATGACAAAAAGTAAGTCCCCGCCGGATAGGCGAAACAAGATTATATAATAGAAAATTATAATTTGATATTAAATTATATTGATTTTATTTAGGATAAACTATCGATGTGTCCCTACAAGTGGATGATTAAATATGAAATAACATTATTGAGATCTCTCTACTTCGCTCGAGATGACTGATGATTGTCATTCCGGCTTAAGGAATGCGAAATGGAGGAATCTCAATTATATATTATTCCCCTTGAACTAATTACTAAGTACTTGCTACTAAGTACTATTTAGATAAAAATCCAAGAAAAAAATAAAAAGCTTTCATTATTATTTGACTTAACAAATATAATTTGCTATAATATAAATATTCAAACATAACAAAAACAAAAATGAACACAATAATTGAAAAGTTAAATGGAATAATTGAAGAGCATACTTCAGACATTCATATCAAGGAAAACAAAGAAATCTGGTATAGAAAAATAAATAAAATGCTCAAAAAAGAAATTATTGTTCACAAGCAAGAGATTTTAGATTTTGCAAAAGTATATCTTGAAGAAAGTAAATACAATTATTTTTTGAATTGAAATTCTGTAGATTTTTCATTGGGATTAGCTGGATATAGATTTAGAGCTAACATGTACTATGAAAAAGATGGAATTGGAATTGCGCTTAGAAAAATCAATAATTATATTCCTACATTATGAGAAATTGGAATTCCACAGAGTTTGAGAGAGTATTTACTAAAGGACCAATGACTAATTCTGATCTGTTGATCTACTGGATCAGGAAAATCCACTACTTTAGCATCTATGATAAATTTCATAAACCAAAACAAACAATGTCATATAATCACCCTAGAAGACCCTATAGAATACGAATTTAGCAACGATAAATCATTGATAACTCAGATAGAAATAGGAAAAGACTCTCCCAACTGGAAAGAAGCCATCAAGAATATTTTGAGGCAAGACCCTGACATTATAGTTGTTTGAGAAATAAGAGATATGGAGACTATGA
The DNA here is from genome assembly GCA_036541305.1 of Candidatus Absconditabacteria bacterium. GTDB lineage: Bacteria > Patescibacteriota > Gracilibacteria > Absconditabacterales > Absconditicoccaceae > JAZHDC01. The sequence goes on along the minus strand of JAZHDC010000015.1, from coordinate 1,950 downwards.
GTACAGTTTTGACTTTAGCTGAAACCGGGCATCTTGTATTCTCTACTCTGCATACAATTGGAGCAATAAATGCCTTGAACAGGGTGGTAGAAATTTATCCTACTGACCAACAAAAGCAAGTAAACTTACAATTAAGTATGGCTTTGCAATTTGTACTTTCCCAAAAACTTTTGGAAAGAAAAGATGGTAAATGAAAAGTGGCAGCAAGAGACATTCTAATAAATACTAGTCTTGTATCAGAACACATCCAAAAAAATGAACTAAAGAAAATATTCCCAATTCTAGAAACTTGAAGTAAGTACTGAATGCAAACTATGGAAAGAGATTTAGTAAAAATTATAGAAAAGTGAATTGTAAGTCTAGAAACCGCCAAACAATTTGCCAACAATCCAAGACTGCTAGAAAATATGTACTACAGCTGACAAACGCTTAACTCTGCAAAACCAATCACCATAGAAAGGCAAAAACTTAATGATCCAAAAGAGTTAAATTCTAATAATTACTAATATTGTAAAGAGTACAATCAATTAACTATAAATTAGAATCATTGGATAGGAAATGGTGTTAATCTATTTATATTAGTACCATCTCATAATTGCCAATCTTCGTTTTCTCACCAACAATAGATTGAATTATCTAATCTTTTTCAACAAGTTGAATGCCGATATCAAGCAAAAATGCTTTTGTATTTATTACTAGAATCAATTTGAACAGGGGAATATTGATTATTTGTTGTTCAATTTCAAATCTGTCAAGAATCATTTTCTCACCAACAATACAATTTTCAATCAGTAGTAACTCAACAAGTATGATAAACAGATGTAGATAAAGAAATATAAGAATTAACTGTATCCACCAAAAATGGAGATAATATGTCAGTATTAGATCAATTTCATAAGACTCAATTTGCTCAATTTCACCAACAATACAATTTTCAATCATTAGTTATTCAACAAAAATGATGTCATCAAGAAGAAATTTCTCTAAAAGTTAAACTTGTTTGAACCACAGTTGGAACTTTCTTATCAACAAATGATCCATCTCATATCAACAAATAAGAATATCATCACCAACAGTAAAGTTTGTTATCTTCTCTTATAGCACACGCAAAATCTGATCATAATGAAATATCTTTGTAATTATTTGATGGATCTATTTCAACTGGGGTGGTTCTCGTATTAGTGGTTCAGTCTCAAATTTGTCACTTAGTATTACCTCACCAACAATACAGCTTTCAATTATTAGTAATTCAACAAGTAAAAGCTGTACCCAAAGATATCTTTACAAATGATTCATTTGAAGTTATAGGTTTTGGTGATTTTATATGAACAGATGACAACGTTGATCACTCTCACAAACGTCAGTAATATCACCGTCACCAACAATAAACTTTATCGTCATTTCTAATTCAACATGTATGTTGATAATTAGCCTCTACATATTTGTATGTATTATCAGTATCAATGTGTGTAAGATTAATTCTATTTATAACAGTTCAATCTCACACATGTCAGTCTACATTATTTCACCAACAAAATAATTTTCACTGATAATCAAGTCAACAACCTCGATTTGCTCATATTGTAATAGTATTTAATGTATTTGAAATATTACATGCTCATAATTCATAATTATATCAATCTCCACATTTAAACTTACATTCTGTGCTAGATCATATCTCACTGTAAACTCATGCATTAGTTGGCAACCAATTTTCTCAATCATATGTTTGAGTAATTTGTTCTAATGTATTGTACACTGAATTAGCTGGTTTGGTACATGAAACCTGTCTTGTATCTCATACATTGGAAAATCACTCAGTATTGATTGTAACTAGTGCATCATTTGTTTTCACTTCATTTAATACTGGTTTTCATCAATTTTCACATATCAGAGTAGTCTCACTTGGATCTAAGTTCAATAGCTTCATATCTTCACAAGTATAACTTG
>JAZHDC010000014.1:0-8130 GCA_036541305.1 Candidatus Absconditabacteria bacterium | reverse complement strand
AATGGAAGTTGGTTAGCAAATACAACAAATATAGTATGACCAGAGTTGAAGATAAGTGGAAGTAAAGAGATATGAGGGACGGTTGTGTTGATGAGTGATATGGTAATGAGAGAGACAATAAGGATGTGAGCATGGTTGAATATGAATGGAAAGAATTTGACTGTAGAGTGATGAAAAATATTGGAAGTATGATGAACATCATGAAATGGAAATATATGAGGAACAGGTAGACTTATAGTAAGAGGGAATATGTGAAGTAATGGTATAGTATGATTGGAAAATGTAGACTTGAAAGGATCAACATCTGGAGTGATGAAGTGAAAAAATATTAATTTGATGTGAACTTGAGTTAATTTAGCCTGAACTATTGAGTGAGAAAGTATCAAAGTAATGTCTAGTTGACCTAGATACTCTAATAGTTTAATAATGAGCGGAAATGTACAAGTTATGAATGGAAGTGTAATTACTGCTAGAAGTAGTTGAGCTTTTATGAATGTAAATGGAACTATAATTAATGCATGAGAAATTTCTAATGTAGGGTTATCTAGTTGACAATCATTTGTGGTAAGAGTGACAGGAAATATGAAAAATATTTGAAAGTGGGCAGTGAGTGCAACTAATTTGTATTTTGGTGAAAGTAATTGAAATTACGAAATATGTGTTTCTAGTGGGAAATATTTTGATTGTGAGCATACATTCACTTCAACTACTCCTTTCTTTAATTGACAATGATATGTAAACTGAGTATGGTATCGGAATCGGAGACCTGTAGGGTGATCTCGGCAATGATGGAGAACAATCAACGGAATTATTCATATTTCTACTGTACCGTGAGGTGATTTTATGCCTAAGTATCCTCCTCAAAGTATAAATGAATTGGGATATTCTAGTAATGAAAAAATTAATTATCAAAATGAAAATACAGCATCTTCAGGGATTACAAATTCAACTGATCCTTGAGACCCTGTTACATTGTCTTCTTGAGAGTTTACTTATGATAATGTGTTGATGAGTATGCCTTGAGATGGTTTGCCTTATGAAATGAAGGTCTCTTATAGGTCGCAAATAGAGTATGATGGAATGTTGGGAAATAATTTTGATCATAATTATAATATCAAACTAGTGAAGGATTATCAGAATAATAAGTATCAATTATATAATATTTTAGATAATTATAGTTTTCCAAATCTAACACAAACAAAGTATTTTCATCCATCATTACAAGCAAATGCTTATATTTCATGAAGTGATGCTGTAATAGAATTCAAAAACTGAATAAAACGGTACTTTACTAATAATCAAGAATTTAATTTTATCCAAAGAATTGAAGATAAATATTGAAGATCAATTAGTTTCACGTATTCTGATAATAAACTTATAAAAGTAACTGATACACTTTGAAGAAATATAAATTATTCTTATAATTATAAGTGAAAGTTACAAAAAGTATATGATTGGAATAATAGATCTGTAAATTTTGATTACTATTCAATAGGAGATGCAGATTGATGAGATAATGATTTGAAATCGATTACTATTGATCATTGAAGTTGATATTCTAAAACTATAAGATTTGCATATTCAAAAGGGTTTATAGAAAATAATCATAATAGTAATATGATTAGGCTTTATGATGCTATGTGAAATCTTTATGTTGAAAATAATTATTCTGAAGATAGAGTAGTAATTCAACATTTTTGAGATTGAAATTTAACATATCGGTATGAAACTTCTTGATCATATATAGTAGCCACTACAGTTATTGATAAAGAATGAAATAAGACTAGATATGAATATTCTGATAGTGGTGGAGTGTTATCTAAAAAGATATACAATCAAGATGATTCTTATGTTGAATATAAATATGAATACTATCCAAATGGATTATTGTCAAAGGAAATTTACCCAAAATGAAATTGATTTGCTTATTATTATGATTCTAAAGGGTTTCTTATTGAGAAAAGATTTAAAACTAATCTAAACAGTCCAAATAGTAGCTCTGATTTGCTAGTAAGTTATGTATATGATACTGATTGGTGAATACCTCTTAGAGTTACAGATGTAAATTGACTGATGACTGAAAATGAATTAGATGATAATGGAAATATAATAAAATCTACAATTAAATGAGTAACTAATGAATATTGAGTTAAGTCGGATTTAGTATCAGAATTTGAATATAATAATGTTTGACAATTGATTCAAGTCAAAGATCCAGCATGAACATTATCACAATTTGAGTATGATAACGGTAATTTAGTAAAAACTATAAAGTGAACTTGAGATAGTCAGATAAGTAATGTGATGTGATATGATGAATATGGAAATTTGATAAACAAGACAGATGGATTGTGATTTACTTGATATTTTGAGTATAATAATTTCAATCTAGTGTGAACTTGAATATCAGCAGAGTGAATTGTAATGAGTTTCAAATATGATAAGAACAATAACAAAATCAACCAAAAGTTATATTTGGAATGAGGAGAAAGTGTAGATCAATATTTTGACTATGATGTTTTGGATAGACTTGTAAAGATTACTTGAGAAATAGATGGATCTACCAATATGAAAACATATACAAGCTATGATAAAAATGATAATGTAAGCAAAACTAAATTAAACGATGGTATAGAAACCGTTTATAAGTATAATAAATTTGCAAAATTAATAGAAAAAAGAATCAAAGCACCGTGATGAGATTTGGTAGAAAAATATGAATATGATACCAACCAAAATTTGATCAAGGTGATAGATATCAAATGAAGAGAAACTCTATTATATTATGATGGATTTGATAGATTGATAAAGGTGAAGTGAATAAATTGATTGGAAATTCATAATCAATATGACAAAAGTGGGAATATTATATTGACCAAAACTTTGAATGAAAATTGAGTTGAATTGAATAGAGTATGAGCTGTATATGATGAAATGTGAAGAGTGGTGCAAAAAGATGTATATGTAAAAGAGGATAATTGGAGAAAAGTAAGTACAAAATACAAGTATAATAAACTTTCACAATTAATTGAATCTGAAGATTCTAATTGAGTAGTAAGTAAGGTTTATTATGATGAATTTGGAAGAGTTGATTATATTCTGGATGCAAAGGGTAATAAAGAACAGTACAAATATAACAAAAATAGTAAGTTAGTTGAAAAAATTGTAATTGATTCAGTATGAAAACAGTTGAAAACTTACTATTTATATGATAAAGATTGAAGATTAATTCAAGAAAAAACTTGAGATCAAATCACTAAATATGATTACAACAATCTATGACAAGTTACTAAATTAACTGATCCTTTGTGAAATATTAGTTATTACAAATATGATTATTTGTGAAACTTGAGGGAAGAAAAAAGAATTTGGATAAAAGAGTGAGGAAATGAAAATGTTATATTAAACTACTATTTTGATATAGATGGAAATATGACTAAAGTGAAAGATTCAGAGTGAAATGAAACATTGTACGAGTATAATTCACTTTATCAACTTACCAATGAAATTTATCCAAATTGAGACAAAGTAGAGTATACATACAATGAAATGTGATCAGTAAAGAAAAAAATAGATCCAAACTGAACTATAATTACTTATAATTATGACAATTTGGATAGATTGGTAAATAAAGATATTCAATTGTGAACTTGAGTAGGTTGAATAACTGCTGAATATTATGATTATGATCAATTTGGCAGATTGTTAAGTGGATCAGATAGTAATGGAAATTTATTAACATTTGTATATGATAGTTTGTGAAGATTAACTCAAGAAACAAATGCAAATGGTAAGATAGTGGAATACGAATATGATGATTTGTGAAATCTTACCAAAATTAATTATTGAATATGAAAAGTAATCAAGTATGAGTATGATGAATTATGAAGAAACACAAAAGTATATTGGAACAATGAACTAGTGAATACTCAGGATTATGAATGATTGAATCTAAAAGCTACAAAGTATGGGAATTGAGTGGATATTGAATATCTAAGAGATAGTCTGTTTAGATTATCCCAAATGAGTCATAAGAATTGAACTGGTGATATACTTTTCCAATATGATTATACATATGACAAAGTAAATAATATTATCAAATTATCAGATACAGATTATATATATGATAGTTTGTACAGATTGGAAAATATAGAATATGCAAGCTGATCAAAAGATATCAATTATCAATGATTTGGATACGACAAAATGTGAAACAGAATCTCACAAGATCTTTGATGAGAAATTCGTGAATACAATACGAATATACTTAATCAATACACAAATTTAAGTGGTGGTATATATAGTGGAGAAAATCAAATTAGTTTTGTATATGACAACAACTGAAACATTACTCAAACAGACAAATACAAATTCTATTATGATTATTTGAATAGAATAATAGAGATCAAGGAGATAAATGGGCAGTTGGTAGCCCATTATGACTATGATGTTTTATGAAGAAGAATCAAGAAAACTAGTCAAAATCAGACAATAGAGTACTCTTACAGCTGAAAGAATGTGGTGGAAGAACAGGAGCAAGTATGAACAGGTGCACTAGTAAGTAAGAGTTATGTAAATGGATTGTGACTAGATAATCTCATTGCTTATGAACTGGGGGAGGAGATATATTACTTCCAGAGAAATCATTTGTGAAGTGTGGTATGATTGACAGATAGTAGTGGAAACTTAGTAATAGAGTATGATTATGATGAGTTTGGAGCAACTTTTGTGAAAGTATGAAATCTAATAGTTCCTATTGAAAACTATGGATGAAATGATTACAATAATAGCAGATTATTCACTTGAAGAGAGTACGACAAAGAGAGCGGTCTTTATTATTTGAGAGCAAGATACTATGATAGCGAACTAGGAAGATTCATTTCTAGGGATCCTATTGGTATGGCAGACGATGTAAACCTATATAGCTATGTAGGAAATAGTCCTGTGATGAAAGTGGATTTGTTGGGGTTATGGGACATGAGTGTTTCTTGAATCAAAAACACATTCAAAGCATGAGCAGACGGATTGTATAATATATGATCATATGCTATAGATTGAATAAAGTGTCCATTCAAGCAAATAGTAAATTGAGCCTTATATTGAGATATGCTAGAGAATCCAACATGATGGAATATGTTGGGGCAGATATGAATAGGATTTACACCAGCAGGATGGGCAGGAGATGTTAGAGATGTGTGATATCAACTAAGTCAGTGAAATTATTGAATGGCATTGGTGAATTGAATCTGATTCATTCCATGAGTGTGAGATGGAATAGAAATGGTTGTGAAATGATCAATCAAGAAGATTTGAGTAACTGCTGGTACTGTAATTGCATGAACATCTGAAGTAGTAACAAGACATTTTAATGAGTTAAGAGAGACAGTTGGAGCTTGATGAGTGTTTGCTTGATGATTTCTACAAGGTATTTTTGGGAAGGGTAGCTCTTCAAAATTCGATGATTGGCTTATGTCTTGATGAGAAAATGTATGAGTTTATATATGATATAATAAGAAATGAGAAGCTGTATATGTATGAATTAGTAATGACATAGCTAGAAGAACAAAAGAACATTTAGCTGCTTGAAAATTAGATAGAGTTGATCCTTTAATAAAAGAGTCAGCATGATTAACAAAAAATCAAGCTCGCTCAATTGAACAAAATATTATCAATGTTAATAAAATAGAATTTGATGAAAATTCAATTAATAGTATCAGAGAATGAAGAGATATTTATGAAGCAGCAGTGAAATGGTGATCAGACTTTATGAAAGCAAATTGAATTAAGTTTACTTGATTTTAATATTTAATAAATTAATTATGCCAAAATTACTCAAGATGAAAGACCTTCCTGAAAGAATGATAGTAATAAATGAACCTAATACTAAACATATACCTAAATTGTGAGATATATTTACTTTTTCTATAAATCCTTGAGAATATATGTTCTGAAGAATTATATTTACTGAACTTAAAAATGAATCATATTGGTGACATGTTTGAGATGGTAATATAATTTATTATTTTTATAATATTAAATCAAATATTAAAAATTTAGAAGATTTTAGTATATTATCATTAGACAAATTATTAACTTGACCTATCGTATCATATAAAGATTATTTCCAATTGTGATATTTTGAAGTAATTTGAAATGAAAAAATAACTAATAAAAATGTACATTTTCCTATATGTTTTGAAAATAGAATTTATTCAGAAAATAATTATAGAGATCAAGATGATAATATTATAGAAAAACAAGATATATGTTGAAAATCATGACTTTATAATATTTTTTGAATACAATCGTGTATTCTATCTGCCCTTTGAGAACCAATAACAGAGAGTAAGTACGATAAAGAAAAATTTAGATTATTTGATACGAATGCATGATTTGATTATGGTGCCCAGATTACTTGAGAGAAAAAACCTGACGACTTGTATAAGAAAATAAATATTGAAGAATATTACAAAAAGAATTATGATTTCGATAGTTATGATGCTTTGGAGGTAATGGTAGATATTGAAGTATTAATTTTCACCTATTTGAAAAGGGAATTAGAAATAGTAGATGAAGATTTGTTTCCATGAATATACGAATTTTGGAATAAATATGGTAAAGAAAATATAGATAAAAATATATTTATCAAAGCTAAGAAACTTCTCGAAGTAATACTAAAATCAAAAACATCAGAATTGAAATGATTATGGCAAGATTCTTGAAGATATAAATTCTTAAAAAAATGGATAGAAAAAAGAGTCTTACTGATAGAAAAAATATTAGAAGAATAAGAATAGAAATTATTTTTCCTAGTAAAAGCGGTGTAAAGTAACTATAGCCATGGCAGACGATGTAAACCTATACAGCTATGTAGGAAATAGTCCTGTGATGAAGGTGGATTTGTTGGGGTTGTATTCATATTATTTACAAAATAAATCACCTTTAGTTAACAATTGAAAAATTCTTTGAAGATATTCTAGCATTTTAAATTCATATGAATCTCTAATTGTTTTTAACCAATCAAATAGAATTTGAAATGATTATTGATGAATAAATAACGAGCTCTCTTCAATTCCAAATCGGGCTTCTCAATACTATTATAATGAAATTAAAAGAAGAGATAATGATGTAAAGTTAAAAAGTTTTAATATATCAAATAGTAATGATTCAGATTTGTGAGCAGGAATGTTAATTAAACAATTACATGAAATCAAAAAAGAATTGTGAACATCTAGTAGTGATGTAAATATTACCATATTAGTTCATTGAGGATGGTTTAAAGCGAATATGTCAGCTAATGAATATGCATTATTGCCATCTTTAGGGATTTACAAAGATGAAATGTGAGTTTGGAAGAAGAGAAAAGTTACAATAACTCTAAAGAGTTGTTCTGTAGGTACTAGTTTTAAATGATTGGATTGAAAGAAACAAAATATTGCAAGATTTTTGGCTGAGAGTACTGCTTCAACAGTTATAGCAAGTACCACAGATATTTGATTATCAAATTTATGAAATAATAATTTTACTGAATCTTGATGGAATCCTAAAATTTTTAAACCAACAAAAAAATGACGATTATTTTTCAAAAAATGATATTATAATAGTAATACAGTTAATTTAAAAAATGAATATGAAAATGAATTTGATTTTAAAATTAGTAAATTTAGCAATTAATAACATATAAATGAAACATATTTATATTGCTTTTATTATATTAATCATTGGAATTACTTTTGTAAATTTATATTTTAATAATAAAGAACAAAATTATCAAATAAAATATGTCGATAGTAGACCGGTTTCAGAATATAAAATTAAGTTTGGTGGACAAATAAATAGTTGAACTGATCTAATATGATATGAAATAAAAGACTATATGTTTCCATGCACTAAATTGCAAACTAATTATGTGTTTAGTCTTTGTAATGAGTGTGATTATTTTGGTAGTTGAAATCTTTCTAGGTTTAGTCAGTATGCTTGAAGAGTTTATTTTGAAGATAATGCTTTAGACTTGGAAATTAATAATTGCTATGTTATTAATAATTTTATAGTTAGAGATAACAAAAATTTATATGTATGATGAAAATTAGTAGAATGAATTGATCTAAAAAATCTTAATTATAGTCATTT
>JAZHDC010000013.1:0-8085 GCA_036541305.1 Candidatus Absconditabacteria bacterium | reverse complement strand
ACTCTACTTCTCTTACTTATATTAAATAGTGTCGGGTTTTGCTTGACAATTAAGATAAATAATAGAGGGTGGTATACATTTTGTGCACGTAATTAAAAAAAAACTAAGTTAATGAGTTTTTAGATAAAATTTTACTATTGTAAAATTAATTCTAAAATATATAATAATCTAAATTTTGTATAATAAATTTAGATTTAGATTTAAATTTTAATTATAATAAAATGAAAAAAACACTGTTTTTGATAATCCCAATATTACTTACTATTGGATGATGTGGTAATCAAAATATTGATGAAAACAAACCGATTGAAAACACAAACCAAGAGGAAGGTATAAATGATTTGGTACAAGAATTGAATCAAGAATTATGAAATGTTGAATCAGACTGAAAAACAACAAAGCAAGATTGTATGGCTGGATGTGAAATTATGTGGAAATCAAGTCCATTAAACTCAGACAAATCTAGTGACGAAATGGAAAAAGAGTGTAATTCTCTATGTGATGCCTCACAATGAATGGAAAACAATGATATTTCTCAATGTGAAAAAGCTGAATGAATGATGAGAGATTCATGTTTTACAGATATAGCACAAGACTTGAATCAGCCAGAAATTTGTGGTAAAATATCTGAACCAATGCTTCGTAACTGATGTTACACTTCTATAGCAGAAGAAAACAAAGACATATCAATATGTAATAATATTACAGACAAAATGTGGAATTGAATTTGTAAAGAAAATGTAAATAATCCTGAAGAAGAACTTAAATAACAAAAAAAAATTGGAAAAGATATACTAGTGAAAGGTATATCTTTTTTTTTGAAGAAAATTTATAGTAATATCCGCTTATCTAACATAAAAATTTGCATTAGGTAATTCCGTATTATAGTACATATAATAATCTGCTCTTGAACTACACCGACCTCAAGAAGATTTCCTACACATAGATGTGAAATTCATCTTAACAAAATCCGATTCATTGACTAAATTTGTAAAATCAAAATTATAATTTTTCCGACTAGATGACCAATTTTGCCGTCAGGAATTTCGATAATAAATATTGTTTCAAGCTCTATCATATCAAGTCAATCTCATCCGTCAAGCATCAGAATCTGTAGAAATCGTCCGTCATCTTGCAACTAAATTTACATTCAAAGAAAGATTATTTGCAATAGAATAATTTACAGTTTCTGTAAAATCTATATTTCCTGAAACTGTAAAAGAACCACCAGGTTTGTCTGGATGGTATAAACGAGAATATCATCATATCAAATTTGTTTTTCATTCATTATAAAGAAATTTAAATTTTTGTAATGATTCTTCATCTAATCAAAGAATAGATTCAAATGATCAATAATTATTTAACATTGTTAGGTTAGTTACTTTTGTCCATCATCATCAATTATCCATATTACAATGTGTAGTAAAGGGTGCAAGTGGTCAAGCTAATCAATCAAAATCTATAGCATAATTTCAACTTAGGACTACTCAAGACTCGTAAAGTTCTTTACAGTTCTTCTTAGCATCAAAAACACAAGTAGTTCAATTGAAAATGTATCACAAATTACACATTGGATCGTTTTTAATTTCAGTTCAAGTCAAAGTTAAAGTAGACAAATCACAATGAAAGTTTTGTGAATAAGTAACTGTTCAATTATTATATGGAAGTGGATCAGTTGTAACTAATTTATCTTCTCAATGCATGGTGATTGGGATATTGTAAGTACGAGTATTTACATTCTGAACTTGTGATTGACAGGTTGTAGATTTACAAATTCAAGAGTCATAATAATATCAGTCCACACAATCAAAAGTACAAGTTCATGGTGTAGAATCATATATCCAATTAGATCATAATGATTGTATTCAATTAGATTTTGATTTGGTTGGTAAAGTTCAACCACAAAGATTAGCCACACATTTTCAATCATTTTCTACAAATCAATCATTACATGTAATTGATGTATACTCAGTTCAAAATGCATTAAAATATCAGTTCTTACATAGAAAATCTTGAGAATAAACTGCAATTCAATTAGAAATATTTCAAGTAAGAAATCATATTGTATAATTATTGTTATTAGTCTGAGGTAAAATATAATTATGGTTATTAGATTTGATAGTATCTGCAAGACAATTATAAGGAGTACAATTAAGTCAATCTTTATAGTATCAATATTCACAAATATGTTTAACAACAACTTCTTCTCAAGTAGGTATTGTATTTCACATTTCACAAATAAATTCTTGTTGTCACTGAAATGTTCAATTAGGAATATTAAGTGTAGTAGTGGTTATTGTTATAGAAGAATTAAACTCCAAAGCAGGAACAGTGTATCAATGTCAGTTAACTAAAACTGTAGTAGACACACAGTTTTTTATCATACTAGTAGAAGACAACTCAGACAAAGATTGCTGTGAAATTAAGTTAAGATTGTTAGATCAACTACAATTTGCATATGCGAGTCAAACATCCAAATTAGAAACATTCAGCGAATCACAATTTTCATAATTTGAAGATTCTAATAGTTTTATATCTCAATTAACATCCACAAATACTAATCTAACTTTTCAATCTTGCAGAATATTATATGTAATATTTACATATCATCATCAATTGCTTGTCATTTTGAAATTTGTAAGGGCTGAATTTTCAAGGTCAGCTTGTCATTTTACAGTAAATCATTCACTTCATTCAACTAAAGTCAATAATTTTGTATTTCCAGCACTATCTTCGTATTTCAATAAATATATATTATCCCAAACTTGAATAAAATCAGTATTATCAAGCTCAGGCATAACTGACTCGTTAGATATCTGTGATTCTGAAAGCAGTGTTCAATTATTTGAAATTCTTACTCTACTAACACTAAAACTTCAATCTAATCAAATATATCCAATCAAGTAAACATCTAATTCAAGATAGATAATTTTTGGCATTCTACATTCAAACGGCAATTCAATTGATTTTATATTAGAAGGATTGGATATGGGTGAAACCAGCAAACGAGGCTTCGAATATGTTGCTCATCCATCTGGGCTATAAACAGCCACTGTTCATGATTTTCATTTTGCAATACTTATATTTGATCAGCTAGCTCATCCAGAAGGAGATAAGAAATCATAATGAACTCATGGTGTATGTGAGCTTAAAGATTTTTTGTAAGCCACAATTCATCATGTAGATCATCAGTAAACCACTTCATAATCAACTCAGTTAGATGTTTTGTGAGGATGAACTGAATAAACTACTCATTGAGTTGGAGAAGATCATCAGCCAGGATAAACTACTTCAGGAGGATTTTTCTTTACATATTTTTTGGTAACAGGATCAAGCATCAATTCTACTATAGTAATGCTACCATTAGTTCATCTATAAATCAATACAATATAATTATAAGAAATTCTATAAATATCAGGACTATTACACAAACCGTCATGAGTACAAATTTCCTCTACTAATTCATTGATAGAGTTATTATCTACTTTAATTTCATCTGCAATTGCTTGAGATACATTGAAACCAGAATAATTTGAAGAAACTCATGCTATTGGGGCAGATATTTTCTCAGCACACTTTCAATCAGATCATTCTTCTCTAAGATATTCTAAATTAAGATATACTTTTCATCATTCTCACAAAACAGGTTTACCTACAAATTGTTTATTAGCTGAATCGTACAATGACAAAGGTTTTGGAAATATTGCACTTCATGAATCATCACAATATCAAGGATTACCATAAACCATAACATAAGGATCTCATGCTGTATTTGTATTAGCAAAAACTAAATTACTATAAATATTAGTAAACTTACTACCATCTCTCAAGAAAGTACCAATTTCAAATCATTTATTATTGTTGTATAAAGTATAAGCATAGTAATAATCTGTAGAAGGATCTTTTACTGCTCTCACTAAATTTCACATTTGTCACAATACTTGTTGGTTCAAGTATCCTTGTAGTCAAATTTGTTTACCAAGATGATCATATAAGATAATACTATCTCAAGGTTTGGGGTAGTCAGTGGATGATGCGTTGTATGTTATCAAGGCTCTTTTGATAACATTTACATCGCTAATTTGTCTAGAATCTCTAGCTTTATCTAACCATTGGGTAATAATTAAAAACGCTGTAACTCACAAAAACATAATAATTGCAATTGCAACAATCAACTCAATTAATGAAAAAGATTTTATTGCTCTTGTTATTATTTTTTTCATTTTGTTATACTTAATTTTAAATTTGAAATAATTTTAATTATATTATTCTAGAATTCAATACAATGTGATAAAAAACAAAAATCAAGCTGTATTTGTAAGATAAGGGAAATAATCAAGTGAAAGCACTTACTGGAAATGCGTCAAATATAAAATTATCTAAAATTATTTGAATACTCTACACAACATAAATATATCATTACAGTGAAAACTTGGATGTAAGATCTAGGATCTATAAGCTTTTTGCGAGATGGGCAATTTTCATTGATGTAGAAATTATAGTAGACATCTATCTCATAAGAAATCTGTACTATTTCAAAAATCATATCAAGATAATTTTGAGAATTGTTGAGTTTTTGAATTTTTGACAAATCTAATTTAGATTTTCAATTACCAAACCTAGCTTTCTTTAACAAAAAAATTCAATCATTAATTGTATTTATCTGAAATTTCATCAATTCAGGTTCATGAGTCATTATCATTTTCAATTGATTTGCACAAATTACTTGAATAATTTTTAGCATAATAATTTTGTGATTGTTAGATTTTAGCCTTTTCACTAAATGAAATATACTAGGAATTCACTTAAATAAATAAGGATAATACTCGGTCAAAGATTCAGAATCATCATCAATTTCTCATCAATATCAATTTTCTACAAATTTCCAAATTTTGGTAAAACTACTTTTCAAGAATTTATTGATTTTGTCATAATCTCATTCTAAATTAAAATTGGAAAAATCTGTAAAAAAGTCCATTCACAAACATTGAAAAAGTTCTGCAGTTTTATCAGCTTTTGATGAAGACTGTGAATTTTCTAGCACTTCATCAATAGCATCCAAAACCAATATATCAAGTTGTTCTAAGCTTTGTGGCAAGGTCATTATAATAGAATAAAACTAAATATTGTTGTATACAATAAAATATAAAGATTTATATAAAAAATGCAAATATTGGGATTTAAGAAAAATATTGATTAGAATTAATTTATTTTGTGGAATTAAATTTTGAATAATCATTCTGTTGATTAGGACACTCATAATAGCTTTTAGCACTAGCAATAGCGATTGGGGATTGTGGTGGATTATTATTACAATTTACTATTTACCATTGCAATCAGCTAATCTGGTGTGTCCCTACAGGCGAAATGTACTTACATTTGGATTTAAATGTGTTAGATAAATATCTATTAGAATTAATTATTTGTAATGAAATTTTTATAATAATTCTGTGGATTAGGACACTCTATTGGAGTGTCCCTACATTTTGTATTTAATTTTTAATAGATATATACTAATTGCATATAATCATTCTATGTTTTTAGGACACTCATAATAGCAAATTGCGATTGCGATTGGGGATTGTTGTTGATTATTATTACTATGTTCTATGTACTATCGCAATCAGCTAATCTGGTGTGTCCCTACAAGCGTAATATGCCTACGGTTTGTATTAAATGTGTTAGATAAATATTGATTAGAATTAATAAATCAATATAAAATTACATTTATAAATAAATTACTAAAATGAAATTTTATGATCGCAAGACACCACGTGCTAGACGATATGATTATTCAGCCCAGTGAATGTATTTTATTACCATTTGTACTGATAATCGTGTTAATTATTTTTGAAATATTGTGAATGGTGAAGTACATCTTTCTGATTTAGGAAAAATATGTGAAATTGAAATATCAAGATTGAATGAAAGAAGTAATATAGAACTTCATGAATGGATAATAATGCCTGATCATTTGCATTTGTTATTATTTATGAAAGAAACAAAAACATCTGATACAAATTTAAATAAAAAAGATTCAAAAGAAAATGATAAAAGCATATATCTATGAAGAGTTATGAATATTTTCAAATGAAATATTAGTAAATATTCAAATAAGCACAATATAGATTTTTCTCGACAACCTCGTTATCATGACCGTATTGTTCGCAATGAAAAAGAATATGACAACATAAAATATTATATCCAGAATAATCCTAAAAATGAAAATGAAGAAATATATTAATAGAATATTACAATTTACAATTTAATATAAGAATGTAGGGACACACCGATAGTGTGTCCTAAACGATAATCATTATTTATAAAAAATTATCATTGCGTCCTAAACGATATTTATTATTTATAAAAATAATATCATTAAAACCTAAACAATAGACATTATAATTAATTTATAATGAAACTAATTAATTTATCTGTAAAATTTTCATTTTGCATAATTTGTGAAATATTTTGGACATTAGATTTGTATGATTTAGTAGCGTATAAGTCTAAAATTAACTTTTCTAATTGATTATAATTTAGTTTGTTGATTGGTAATCATTTAGGTCAAAATTTGTTACTAGAAATAATATTGTTGAATAGAAATTGGTCTACAATGTGAGGGATTATCATATTCACGCAGGCATATTTCAAGCACATATGAGTAGTTCAAGATCATCCATGATGTATTACTCAGTAAACTTTTGGCATAATCCATTCATAAGGAATTTGTTCTACAAAATAAAATAATGAACAGTCATAATTTTCCAAAGGAACTAATCATCAAGCAAAAGTATTTATAAGTGTAGGTATTTTGTGTTTTTGCAAAATATCCATAAATAATTTTGTATTTTGCTCAGGTTTGGAGTTAACCATACTACCAAAAGTAAGCAATAATATTTTTTCATGGGAGTCCAAAAATTTTTCAAGCTCTTTACTAGGTTGCCAATTTACTTGCTTGTCTCTTTCATGATAACCAAGTACTTGTGCATTTTCTGGCCAATAAGTTGGTCTTGTAAACAATGAAGGAGAAACACTAAATCACATTTTACAAGTTAACAAGTATTGCTTTACTTGAGATTTGGTAATTCACATTTGCTTCATATATTGCTTTTGACCAGATGAAATACTTTGTACAATAAAATAATTCAAAATTGAATAAGTAATTCTATTTAGTCTTTTTCCTAAATTTTTCTTGAATCCAATACTAGGAAAATCCTCTACTGGATGCACAAGTCATGGTGCTGGTGAAATAAGAGTTGCTTTTCAAGGATTTTGTATTCACCATAAATAACAATAAACACATTTCCCATTGTGTACTACTCTATCAGGTAGAAATGAGTTTATAATTTCTTTTTGCTCTTTCACTAATTGATCTTGAAGTTTCAATGATTTTTTGTACAGGTTCCAAAGAGCTCTGAATTGAGTAAAAATGGTCCCTTTTCTTCCCATTATATTGACTCCTTCATCGCTATTCATCATTTCAATAAAATCTCAGCTTAATGGTGTAAAATCAACATTAGTATCTTTTGCTAATTGACTAAATTGAGCAGGAAAGACACACATGACTTGGTGTCAATTATCTTTCATTATCTTTGCTATTGCTAAGAATGGTTCCATATCTCAGCGAGATCAAATTGATAGAATTAGGATTTTCATTTAGAAATAATATTAATTATAAATGTTTCAGTTAGCATTAATAACTATAGTACAAAATCTAGGAAATTTTCTTTGTTGATTACTTGGAAAGTAGCTGTAGGATAGGAATCTGCAAATGGCTTTGGAATTTTTGCATTTTTATTTCACCACTTGAACTCATATGCATGAAGTAATCCATCATATTCTTCGATATAATCTATTTCAGATCAAGTGTATACTCTCCAAAAATAATGTGAAAAATATTTGCTAAAATATTCTTTATTCTTCAATCTTTCATTTATCAAAAAATTTTCCCATAATTGTCAAATATCATTTCTACTAGAAATATCTGATAAGTTATTGATCAAAACATTTCTAATTCACAAATCCCAAAAATATATTTTATCCATTTTAGTTATTTCTTTTCTGAGATTATTTGAATATCAT
>JAZHDC010000012.1:0-8185 GCA_036541305.1 Candidatus Absconditabacteria bacterium | reverse complement strand
GGCCCCCTTGGTCATTCCAGGATGCTGGTGGACAAGGCCGATCTTCTCCTTTCCTAAATGATAATTTTGAAAAAGTTAAAATTTCTATTATATAAACTATATTATATTATTATTGAATATTTTATCTAATATTATTTCTAATAATTAATTTATATTAATACAATTCTCTTTTCTCAAAGGGAAATTCAAAACTAATAATTATCATCTATTCAACCTTATCTGAAATTTATCTATTCTACAAAAACATCTTTTCAAATAGATTATTGTAAGTGATGAATTCTAGATCAAAACTAGGATATTTATCTGTAAATGATTTGTATTTACTTTCTTTTATGAGCTTTTCACTAAATTTGCTCTCATATGCTTTATTATCATTTATAATAAAATCTACTTCATTTTTGCTAATAGTTCTCCAATATTTGATATTATCCAATCAGTAAGTGAATAAAAACTCTCTCCATACTATGTTTTCTAGATATCCTCATTTGTCCAATCTATTATTGATATTATCAAAATTTTTCAATAAACTATTTCTAAATCACAAATCATAAAAATACACTTTAGGCATTTTGGAAAGTTCTTTTCTAATATTACTATAAAATGGTCTAATCAAAGCAATGTGGAAACTTTTTTGCATAATATAAATATATTTTTCAACAGTTGGTAAACTTAAATTGAAGCTGTTTGCTATTTCACTCATATTCAATAATTCTCAAGTTTGATTGGCTAAAGTTTTCAAAATATTCAAAAATTTATCAATATCAGCAATATTGCTATCATAAATATCTTTTTTTATATAATCTAATGTAAATTCAGATAATCTGTTAATCTTTTGAGAAAAATCCTCAAACAAAACTATTTCAGGATATCCAGAATATGTAATATATTCAATAAACAATGATTCCAATTTATATTTTTCAAGAATTGGAATTTTCTTGTTCTGGAAAATTGCTCTCTTTAGGTTATTCTCATTTTTGAAATCTAGGAACTCTTCAAAGTCCAAGGTGTGTATGTTATATACTTTTTTTCTACCGATCAAACTGTCCTTGAACTTTTGATCAATATAAAAACTACTACTTCAAGATACATATAATTTTACATTATCTTTATATTCATCAAATATATACTTCAAAAAATTAGTAGGATTATCCAAGTATTGAATCTCATCAATAAATATAACCTGTTTGTCTGTGTTTTTTGTTCATGTTATATCAAATAATTTGTTAGGATGAGTATTTAGATTGCTTTTTATATCAGGATCTTCTAGATTTAGGAAGTAAGTATCATAACTTTTACTAATTCTTTCTCTTACTTGCTTCATCAGTGTTGTTTTTCATACTTGCCTTGCTCAAATAAGTAAGATTATTTGATTATTATCTATTTCTTTCAACAAATTATGGAATATTTTTCTAGTTTTCATTTTAGTATTATCTAATAATTTACTAAATCATATTTGTATTTTATTGAATAATTTCTAAAATGCAACTAATTATTTATTGAATTTAATTAAAGTTTTCTAAAGTTGTTCATTACAAATGAATAATTTCACTATTATTCTTTCATTTCTATTGAATAAACAATATTAAAGTAGTTTTTTTCTTATAATTATGCCTAATTGTCATCAAGTAATCAACTTACTAACTGGTAATTAGCAGTCTTCAAAGAAATAGATAATTATATAATTTTTTAATAGTTAAACAATTGAGAGTATTATATGGAAGTGGCTTTTGAGTTAATTTGACAATATTATATAATTTGTGTTCCAGTGTACTTTATGCAAAATCATATACATAAATAACAATTTTTGTATTAATTTTGTGATTATGATAACAAGAATTATAGAAATTAGATAAAAGAAATAATATCTCCTTTTTAGTATATCAGAATAATCCAATTTAATAACTTATTTTCAATTGAAAAAATCTGTTAAAATTGTTTTAATTTATCTATTTCATACAAGTATAAATATTCTAGATTATTAGTTTTATAGAATAGGTTATTATCTTTTTCTTCAATACTTGTAATGGGTGTGCCAAAATTGAAGGGTGGTTGTAGTAAGTTCATTTCATAGTACATTCAATTCATAATATCTTTATTCTCTCAGTTGGAATAATGAGTAACTAGTAGATATTTACTTCATGAATTTATTATGTTGTTTATTGCTTTTTTCCCATTTTCAAATGATAGGTGTTGTAAGCATTCTCTACACATTATCAAATCTACTTGTGGTATTTTATCTGTGGTTAGATCAATTTTTTGGAATTCAATTCAAGGAAGTTTAGACTTATTATTATCTATAAGATCTTGAACTATATCTGCTCAAATATATTCACATCATAAATTATTTGGATCAATCCAGTTACAATCACCACATGGAACATCCAAAAAAGTTTTTATATTGTATTCTTGAATAATAGTCTTTATTCAGGATAAAATATGTCTAGTGTTTTGAATATTGCTTCCCATTCAAGATTTGCTTTCGCTAGATCACCATAGATTTTCTTTGAAAACTCAATCAAATACTGTAGATAAATCTTTGTTGTTTCATTTTAGGAATATTTTCGAATGTTTCATTACATAATAATATTTCAAAAGTAGTTTCTCCGAATTGTTTTTAGTATGTTTGTCATTTAGTATATTTTAGTTTTTAAAAGGAGTTATAACAATATCTAATAATTTACCAATATTTTTATATTCAATAAATCATGATTTTAATTTAATATGTTCAATTAATATGTCTTTTGTCTTAAAAAATTGATAAATTGGTATTATCTTTAATTTTTGATGATTTTTAAACAATATCTTTTTGAGAATTAAGTAGTATACTTTTTCAAGTGGTATGAAATTTAATTTATTACTTTTTTTGTAAAAATCTGTTTGTTTTCAATATATATTTTTTGAGTAAAACTCGTTACTACATTTGAAAAAAGCTGTATTTACTCATAAGGTTGAATTTAATCCAAATCATTTATAAAAGTAATTTTCAGATGTTTCACAAAACTCAATAAGTTCATTAATATTATAAATAATGTACCTTCAAGTTATTTTATAGAAGTCTGTTGATTCTTTTAATAGTATTGAATTATCGAATGCATAGTCTAAAAGCTCTGCTTCTCAATAATGATAAGAATATTTTTCAATTTTTTCAATATCAGCATTGAATTGTATAAGTTCAAATTTTTTGTTGAATAATTTTGCTGTTCTTTCTATGTCTTCTAAGCAATCAATTTTATAATTTGAATTCTCACAAAATATAATATTATCAAAATTACTCTGAGTTAAATAATAATATATTCATCATAAATATTGCTTCAATCTATATTCAGGAACAAAATAGTTTTCATCACTATAAACTGTAGATTTTAGATTTTTGCTATGAGGTTTTATTGTTCATACTAATAGAGCGGTTTTCATAATTTATTTATTAATCTGTTTAAAATAATCTTGCCAATCTACAATTGGGGCAATTCAAGTTGATTCCAAATGAGTACAAAGACTTGGTAAAGGTGTTATAAGTACATATTTTTTTACAAATATAATATAAATTAATCCATAGAAACATCCTCTCAAAAGTAATAGAAAATTTTCCCTTGATGTAAAATTTAATAAGTTATATTTAGTTAAAGTTATCCAAATATTATAATCATAATTTCATTTGCAATATGTAAGAAAAACTTTCTTAGTTTTACTTAAAGTTTGTTTTGTGGTCATAAAAGTTAGACATGTAGATGAATTAGTTCTCCAATGATTCTTTTCTCATAAAAAGATTTTAGACTTAATTTTTTGGAAAGATAATCTATAACTATCAATATGATCATATAAGGATACAAAATCAGCTTTATTATTATTTAACATATAGATTCATTCTTCAAAACAATTAGGTAAGTACAAATAATCATCTTCTGCAAAATATATTATTTCAGAGAAATTTTGATTAAGTAGTATTTCAATTTGTTTTTCAAAAGTTTTCAAGTTTCATATTCAATTATATTCAAGAAATTCAACTTCACTTTGATTGAAATATTTTAGAATCATAGTTTTGTATTCTTCTGGGCAATTATCTAATAGAAAATAGATTTTCGCCTCTATATTTCATAATCATAGTTTTAATGATTTTATTCACAATTCTGATAATTTTAGTTTATCATCACTATGAAAATATGGAGACTTTGATATTCATGGATAAATACGATAGGCAATTGCGATTTTATTCATAATTTTTGTAAACATATAAAACTTATTTATTTTAATTCTAATTTTTCTATTATTTTGAGAATTATGTTTGACCATTCATAATTTTTTTTTGCATATTTTTTTAGTTCTTCATTTAGGTTCATTAAAATGGAGTTGTTATTAATTAACCTTTGAATTTCATTAGAATAATCATTAATGTTTCATTGTTCAATAATTTTTCAATATTTTCAATTATCTGTAAAATCCTCAGCAGAAGATATATTTGATGTTACAATATAATTTCAGAATATTAATGCTTCAGATGAAACTATTGGATATCATTCATTTCTTGAGCTCAAGCAAAAAATCTTCGATTTATTATAATATTCATATAATTCTTTTTTATCGTAAATTGGTCATGTAAATATAATTCTATTTATAAGGTTTTTATTCTTATTAAAATATTCACTTGTATAATTTACAAAATCTTTCTCTATTGGTCAAATTATATAAACTATCCAATCTTTTAAATCAACTTTACTAAGTGCCTCCAACAGAAATTCTGTGTTTTTTTGGTGTGTTCAAATTCTTCATACTGTAATAATTATATTTTCTTTTTCTTCAAAAGTTTTAATTTTTGGTATAATTTCGTTAATCTTATCAGTATTTATTCAGTTTGGTATAATCTCCAATTTTTTTTGGAATTGTTTATTATACTCAATCAAAAATTCATATCATTTTTTACTTTCTACTGATATCAAATCACATTTCTTGATAAAATAATTTACTAATTTGTATAATACTTTATTGATATACTTATTTTTTGATCAGAAAACTGTTTTCAAATCATGACTTCAAGGATCAAAATCCATTTTTATATATAATTTTCATTTTGGATTAAGTAACTTATATATTAATCAGTAAATTATATTACATTTTATAAAATGAATAAGTGTTAGAATTTCAATCGATCTACTATTTTTTATTAAATATTTTATAATTTCAATATTTACTCAAAAAAAATCTTTTTTTTGTATTGGATATATATTAATTCAATTATATTCATTTCATATGCTTGCAGAATTTTTGTATGCAAAATCATCCTCATTTACATAATATATTGAACTTTTAAATCAATTGTTTTTAAAACCATTTGGAATTTCTACAAGCTCTTTATCGATGTGTCATCTACTTATATATCAGTGAAATATAAGAACAAAATTTTTCATACTATCTGTAACAAATTAAAACAATATCAGAAAAAATGGTATTTGCATTCCATCTATCAAATTGGAATTTATATCATAATCAAAGTGACTCTATAAGAGGTTTGATTTCAAAAAAATCTTTCCCAGTATGGTAAATACTAATAAACAAAGTTGGTCTAAATTTCTTGATAGTTTCTATAGCTCATAATACACTTTCATATTCAAATCATTCAATATCCCACTTTATTATTGTAGGATTTAGTCAGTTTGAATTTACATATTCGTCTATACTTATTATATTGATTTCTTTTCAGTTTATATTATTTATATTTGCTCAAGCTCAATTTCAATCTATATATCATTTTCAAGTCTGTTTTCATACTGCATTATTTATTGCGAATATTTTTCATACTTTATTGTATTTAATTATATTTTCTTTTAATGATTGAAAATTCTTACAATCTGGTTCAAAGACATGAACTTTAGATTTTTCATAGTAGTTTGAAAAGACTATTCCACTATCTCATATATATCAACCACAATCTAGAATATCTGTATTTTCGTCTGTTTTCAATCATAAATTATCAAGACATTTTGGAATGAAATATAAATTGTTGTAACATTCAATATTTTTGAATATATCATCGTTTTTATATTCAAAGTAACTATATAAGAAATCTTTTCTTATTCTTTCATTTTCATTATTGAAACATTTTTTGTACTCTAAAAGATTATTCTCATTTACATACTTTATTTTCTCTAAATAAGTTTTAATATAGATTGCCTCATTTTCTCACAATCATTTCGTCAATTCATCTATTACTTCTTTTTTTCTGTAATAATTTACAAATGTTTTTGTCCATTTATATTCTAGATTTGTTCTATATATAATATTGAACTTATTCTTGAATATAAAAATATTTACTTTTAGATAACTAAAAAGAAACCAAGGTAGTTTGAAATTGTATTTCAAAAAAAAGTTAAATAATTTATTTATCATTTTATACTAAATAAATTTTTTAAAGTAAGGAATTGTTTTTAATAATCATTGTTCTAGAGTAGTAGTTGGCTCCCGTCCTAATTTCTCTTTTGCTAGAGTGTTGTTTGCTCTTCTTTGTTTAGGATCATCGTGTGGAAGGGGTTTGTATATGATTTTACTAGTAGATTCAGGAATTAGTGAAAGCACTTTTTCTGCAAGTTCTTTGATAGTAAACTCAAACTGAGTTCACATATTTACAGGTCCAATAAATCCAGATTCGTTATTCATCATTCTTGTCAAACCATCTATAAAATCATCAATATATTGGAATGATCTAGTTTGTGATCAATCTCAGTATATTGTAATATCTTTGTTTTGTAGTGCTTGCATTATAAAATTACTTACCACTCTACCATCATTAGGATGCATATTTGGTCAATATGTATTGAAAATTCTTACTATTCTAATATCTACTCAATATTCTCTATGATAGTCCATGTAAAAAGTTTCTGCTACTCTTTTCCCTTCATCATAACAAGATCTAGTTCATATAGGATTTACATTTCCCCAGTAATCTTCAGTTTGAGGATGTACAATAGGATCTCCATATACTTCTGAAGTTGAAGCTTGAAGTATTCTAGCTTTGGTTTTCAATGCTAGTTCTAGCATATTTATTGCTCACAAAACAGATGTTTTACAAGTTTCCACAGGATTTCTTTGGTAGTGGATTGGGCTAGCAGGACATGCTAAGTTGTATATTTGATCTACTTGCATCCATATTGGAAGTGTAAGGTCATGTAATACAAAAGTGAAATTTGGATTGTCTGTAAATTTCTTGATATTAGATTTATTTCATGTAAAGAAATTATCTAAACATATTACTTCATGTCATTCATTAAGCAATTTTTCGCAAAGGTGAGATCATACAAATCATGCTCATCCTGTAATAAGTATTTTTTTCATATTCATTTGTAATCTTAAAACCTTTTTATAATATATATTGAATTTCTATTTGCAATATATTTTATCTTTAAAATTGTTGATTTAAGAATTTAATAATATTTTTTACATTTTTATTCCATTTGAATTTATCAGCTATATTTTTTCATTCAATTATCATTTGCTTTCTAAAATCTTTATTTTCAATATATTTTATTATTCAATTAGCAATTTCTTGAGGGTTATTTGGATTCACCAAAATTTGTGAACTTCATAATATTTCTTCAAATACAGGAATTTTGGAAGCAACCACAGGACAATCACAAGCAAGTGCTTCAGGTACAGTCAGTCCAAATCATTCAAGTTTGGATACACTAACATAACATATTGCATTGGAATAAAATTGTCTAAGTTTATCGTATGAGACAAAATCTCTTATAAATACAATATTGTTATCTAGATTTAATTCTTTTACTAATTCATTATTCTTTGTTTCTTGTTCTTTGAAAAAACTTGGTCATATTTTTATTAGTTTTAGATTAGCATGCTTTTCGGTACAAAATTTAAATGCCTTTATCAATGTTTCCAAGTTTTTTCTTTTAGCTTCAGATCATACATACAATATGTAGTTATTATATTCAAAATTGCTATTTTTATCTGGATAAAAATCTTCACCGATTCCATTATAATTTACAAATATTTTTTCATCATCAACTCAATTGCTAATCAGCTGATTTTTTGTAAATTCTGAAATTGTTACAAAATTATCAATCTTTTTGAAGATCATTTTTCATACTCAAGTATCTTTCCAATAATCTTCCACATGATGTATCGAACCCCCGGGTGCCGGGCTTCCAGCCGTCGCGGCCCAGCGAGATCGGAAGAG
>JAZHDC010000011.1:0-33623 GCA_036541305.1 Candidatus Absconditabacteria bacterium | reverse complement strand
AGAAAGAGCATGAAAAGTGAAAGGACTTGATGATGAAGAATAATATCAAATTTAACAATAATAGAGATCAGCATAGAAATGTGCTGATTTTTTTTGTAAAAAAATGACCTCAATTACTGAAATCATTTTATAGTATTATTTAATATAGTATATTTATTCAAACAATCATTTTATTTGATTAACCTCTTCTTCTTCAGGTTCTTTTTGAATAATGTTTACTAGTTGAGATCTTTTCTTATTCTTAGAGAAGTTTACTGCTAATAGTAGATTTCCAATCAGTCATAATATCAAAAATCCAGCGATTATATAGTATCCATAAAGTAACTTTATTCAAGTAGATACTCTTTCTCAGAATAAGTTGATAGTATCTCCGATACCTACAAAAGCAATACAAATTAGTAACAATATTCCGAAGTTTACCAATGCTTCATTATCTTTGAATCATACAAAGAATTGAACCATTTTCTTGAATCTAAAACTAATGTTTCGTAAAATCATTATTACTAAGAAAGTTATAATGATTATTCATGTATTCATAAAGTATCAATTATTTGTCAATCAAAATGATTGTGTTTCGTATCAACTCATAATTCAACCAACTTGAAATATTGGCAAAAATGCAATCAATAATGATAATATTAGTGAATAAATAATGTAACCTTTTTCAAATATATTGAATCTTGTCCATTTTTTTATTGTCTTTTGAGGGAATTTTTGCAGCATTTATATTATTTACAACTTAAATATAACTGATAATAAAAAATTAATTGCATATGTCAATATGAAATAGATTAATTACTACTCATTAGTACCAGATTGCTTCGCAATAGTTCAAGTTCTAGTACTTAGTACTTAGTTCTAGGTTATTCTAATAATTATTATATCCCTAAGTAATAAACAATCTGCTGAATAGCAATAGCGATTGGAGATTGTGGTGGATTATTAATACTATGTACAATTTACTATCGCAATTTCCTAAATAGGTGTGAGTGTGAAATTGTGTGAGTGTGAGATATCTAATTTTAGATTATTTCCCTGGGTACTGAGTGGGTAATAAGTATTGTGTTAGTTCAATTTCTAGTTTGAGTCTTTAGTTCTAGGTTATTCGAATAATTATTATTTCTCGTGAACTTACTACTTGAACTTGAATTAACGTAGTTTGAGTTTGAGGGTATTCGTATGATTATTTGCTAAACAAAAAAAGGACTATAATGAATAGTCCTCTTCGTTGTAATTTTTTTGTGGCGTATATTGATTATTAGATTTTGTGTTCGTGGTAGTTTCTATTAGTGATTTTATCAACTCTCATGATCTTTGAAATATTTTTTGAGCTGTATATTGTTTGTATCCATCAATTTTCAGCTTTTCAAATGCAATTGGGAATAAATATAACAAGAATATAGTAAGTATTATTCACAATATCATATATCTAATTGTATCCCAAGCCTTTTTCCTTTTAGCTTCTTCTCATCTTGAAAAGATAAATTGGAATATAGCAAGAATAAAAGCATATATTGAACCTCAAAATATTATTATTACAATAATTGCAAGTACAGTTTGTATTACATTAGTAAGTGGCGAAGTTCATAATTCTGTCATCTTTTTTGAGACAATATTTAAAAACTATTATTCTTCTTTTTCAACTTTTTGAATTCTTTCTCTTTCTTCATAGTATTTTTTGAAGAATTCGTTCTTTGTATAACTATACATAAGTTTAGCTAGTCTTTCTGATGGTAATGCACCTTTTTTTATCCATTCCATAATAAGGTCTGTATTTGCTTCCATTTTGTGGTTGATAGGATCAAACCATCCTAATACATCCTTGTATCCAGATTTCACTGGTTTTGTATGTTCAGTCAAGACAATTCTAAAGAAAGGTGATTTACTTTTTCATCCTCTTGATAATCTAATTTTTAACATATTATATTGTCGTTAATATTTACTAAAATTTTACTTTAATTTGTCCTTAGATTTGTGGATAGTGTGTTTTTTATCCATTTTACAGTATTTTTTCAACTCTAATTTTGCTGTGTTCAGCTTGTTTCTGTTAGTTACATAGTTTTGAGTCCCACATTCAGCACATCTTAGTGCAGTTAGGATTCTAGCTCCTTTTTTAGCCATAATCTACTAATAAGTTTATAAAAGTTATCAAATTGAGGGTTTGACGGATTTTTTTAGAATTCACATTTAGATGTGAAAGTTTGGTAATTAGCACTGGGTGGACTTGAACCACCGGCCTGGCCCTTATGAGAGGCCCGCTCTAACCAGCTGAGCTACAGTGCCATGCAATACTTTTTCTATATTTTACTTTCACTCTTTAATTAGAATCGGTGAGGGAGGGATTCGAACCCTCGGTCCAATTGCTTGGACAGACCCTTAGCAGGGGCCCCAATTCAGCCACTCTTGCACCTCACCACTTTTTACAATAAAAAAAATTTATCGCGTAAAAGAGTTTATAATCATTTTATATTGAAATTCAAGAATAAATCAATAAAAATTCATTAGATTTTTAATTTATTTGATTCATATTACAAAATAATGGTTAATAGTTCAGAGTTTATTGATATTGGTATAGATGATGGAAAAGTTAGTGAGAAAAAAGAGTGACCTAGTGAGCAAGCACAAAAAAAAGCTCAAGATTCTCAAAAAAAAGCTAAGCAAGTACAAGCCCAAATTCAGCAAGACTCAAGACAAAATCGATTAATCTCTGAAATGTTGAAATATATATTAGATTCAGTTAATTGAGATAGTTTGCTCAATGTTATTTTGGAGTTGATAACTAATAAATCTATTGAAATCAAGGATGTATTCATTATACTTTTACCGTTTATCAAAGAAAAGATAAGCTGACAAGTAGGAGAATTAGTAAAGGATTATTGTGCGATTTCAGTAGAGAACAAAGAAGATTATTTCAAATATATTAGATTATACTCTCTAAATTCATTTCAAAGTTTATCTCAAGATGATTTTATTGACTTTCTAATAGAAATACTACTAGAATTCCAACGAATAAAGATGAAGCCAGAAACAAAAGCTAATGAAAATGAAGAGTATGTAAAAATTAGAAAAACTCTGTTAAGTGAAATTTATAACTAAAAAATAATTTAAAAAATGGAAAAGGTATTGGAAGTGATATGATTACAAAAAACTTTTTTTCAAAAGTTCAAAATTTACGAAGTATTGAAATGAGTAAACTTATCAATTAATAAATGAGAAGTATACTGATTTTTGTGACCAAATGGGTCTTGAAAAACTACCACATTGAAATCGATTTTGGGATTTTTGAAACCTGATGAGTGAGAGGTGAAATTGTTTTGAGATAGTTTGACTAGCAACAAATCTTTGTATAAAAGAATAGGTTATGCTCCTGAAAATGCTTATTTTTATGACCATTTGAACGGTATAGAATTCTTGATATTTATGTGAGAGTTGGCTGGGATGACAAAGCAAGAGTGTGAAAAAAGTGGTACAGTATTGCTTGAGAAACTAGGTTTGGCCCATGCAAAGGACAAATATGTAAAATCTTATTCAAAGGGTATGAAACAAAGGCTATGTTTGGCAGCATCTTTGATAAATGATCCTGAAGTTGTATTTTGGGACGAGCCAATGAGTTGACTAGATCCTTTGTGAAGAGTGGTGGTGAAGAACTTGATGTTGGAGCTAAAACAAGCTGGGAAAACTCTTTTCTTCAATACACATATTTTGTCAGATGTGCATGACATTGCTGACAGATTCGGTATTATATACAATTGAGTGATTATTGTAGAAGACGAGATCAAGAATCTTGAAATCCCATTGGAAGAGTATTTTAGGAACAAAATCCAAGAAGTTGATCAAAATGTAAAGATTATATAGAAATTTAATATTTTCAAATAAGTAGGCAGTTAAATGTCTACTTTTTTTGTATAAATAATACTAATTTCAGATTTAAATAGTTCAAAAGTACTATTATGTATTTCTATTTGGCTTTGTGCTTTTTCCATTTATGAATTTGATATTGCAAAACTGCTAATTTGGAGTTTTTTATCTTGTAGAATATTATTGTTTTGTTTATTTTATTTATGTGCTCAAAAATTTGACATAATTGCAAAGTACGATTATAATAAATGAAATAATTTATAAACAAATATACAAATATGAATACTGCTATTGAAAAAGTGAAACTCTCAGAGATAGAAAACAAAATAATTACAAACAACCAACTAAAGGATAATTTGGAAGATGTTGCTATTATAAATATTGATAACAATTATTATTTGTACAATACCAAAACTAAAGAAAACTACTTTCCAATTGATTGAGAATGATTGACTTCAATGGAGTTATTGAATTTGAGACTAGATTCTATAAAATCTAAAATATCTTCAGATTTAAGTAAATTAAAAGAAGAAATCAAGGAGCCAAAAGAACCAAAAACATTGAATGAAGCAGTTGAAATTTTCAAAACTTCAAATGAACTAGATTTGTCAGTGTTCAATAAATTCTTTGCTTCAAAGTTATCACCTGCAGATTTGAATGTATTGAAACTAAATTTGGATAAAGAAAAGTTTGAAGCATGTTTAAAATTACAGTTAACTAGAAAAAACATTGATTTCAAGTTTGAAGAATCTAACAAAGGGAATCCATTAGGTGTTTTCAAGAAATGATTGATACAAGCATATTGAGATGTAGTATGAAATAATTATTATAATATATTACTAGAATTTTCTAATAAAGATGAAGAGAAGTTGGAAGCACAATGGTTTGAATTTATCCTTCAAAAAAATTGATTAAGCGCTGAATTAGATAAATTTGGAAAATGTTGTGGACAGGAAGGTGCAGTAGATCCAAGAAACTTATTTGAAAAAAAGTGATTGGTTTGACTCCTAGATGCAACTTTATCAGGGACAGCTATGAATAAAGGACAAGCAGAACTATGGACTTGAGTTATTACTGCTGTAGCTTTGATATGGTGATGAATTAAATATTTCAAGAAAATGTGAATTTTAAAAGGTTTGTGATTGTTAGTGTGAGCAGAATTTTGATCAAATCTTGTTTTTTGAAAATCTTTGTTTACTATATTTGGTTCAATAATTTATTGATCATTTGATTTTGATAAAATGTCTTGATCAGCTTGATCTGTTTTGTGATGAGTAGAAAATAAGATAAAATCTTTATTAAATGTTTTTGTAAATAATAATAAAGATAATTTTGATAAGGCTAAGCAACTTATACAAGAAGGTGAAGTTACTATTCCACAAGCAATGGCTGATTTTTCTATGAAAAGTTTTATGTGAAATATGAAAATTCAAGATTTATGAAAATATGTAAATGAAGAAAAATCTACTATTGATATGGAAAAGTATTGAAACAGTTTAACATGAGACCAAAAAGAAATTTTTGAAAATTTAATTTTAGACGATAAACAAAAGGCAGATTGAACTTGAAAAATGATTTATTCTACTATAAAGAATCAATGATTATTAAATATAAAGCCAAATATAACAATTAACGAATATTTCTCTAAATTAGAACAATTTACATCATATCTAAAGGATAAAAAACATTCTGTGATTCCACAAAAGTCTCAAGAATTTTATGACAATTTCAATGAAAATATTAAAGAAAGTGATGATAAAATATTTCAAATATTGTTGGATAAAAAAATTATTGATAATAATACCAAATTAGGAACTACTTTGCCACTAGTAGCATCGGCCCAGTCCAGTGTTGAAAATCCACAGCAAGAAGCAAATACTCAAAATAAAGAAACTATAGACTCAATGAAATTACAGGATACATTATGATCCAAAATGATTACACTTTGATATATTCAAGATTGAAGAAGATATATGGTTTGATCTGATGGTAATCCACAATTGATTGAATTTAAAAACTTACCAGAAAATGTTAGGGAAGAATTGTGAAAATCTAATATTTTGCTACAAAAAGTTTCATACTTAAGTTTAATGTTGCAAGCTGAAAATCCTCAAAATACAGATTTATTAAAGGAAGTCGATCAGCTTGATTTATTATGAGATCATAATCAAATTAATAAACTTATTGATAAACTTATAGATTATTTATGAAAAAAATATGATAAATCGATTCCTGTTGAGGTTTGAGAGTCTATTCCAGATGATTTCAGTCTAAAATCAATTTTTGATTCAAGTAAAATTCAAGAACTTCAAGTATATAAATATATTAGAGAAAATATTTGAAACTATTCTATGGTTGAGTCATTGTTGGTAGAGGATAAAATGAATAAATTAGTTTGAACTTTAACTCAAGAGCAATTATATGATTTTTACAATTTAATTGAAAATAATTCAGTCATAGAACTTCATAAATCAGATAATTATGTTATTAAATTGATAAAAGCAAACTTAAACACATATGAATCTGGTCAACTATTCAAAAAGTTAAAGAATAAATTACAAGAAGCCAATGAACATATAAATAAGAAAAATGAAGAAATAAATGATCATATAAAATCAAGTGCTTGAAGAAATTTGACAAATCAAGAATTAATTAAAGCTAAACAAATAGCAAAAAGTAGAATCAAAAATCAATTTGTAGCTTATAACCTAAAAAAAGAATTGGTTTTATCCAAACTTGATAATGATGATGCAGCTTCAATGTTGAAATGAATAATGTGAGTTGGAATTCGAGATTTATCAGACAAAACAACTGATGTGTTGTGAGATGTATTTCAGTTTATTTTGATTGAAGCAGTAGCATTTGCTGCATGATTTGTAACTATGTGAATTTGAACAACTTTGGTACATTGAATAGCAGCTACTAGATATTTCAACAAAGCTAGGAGTTTGTACCAGGCTTCAAAACGAATGAAAGCTTGAGTTTGGATTTGAGAAACTGCAATAGAATGAGCAGCATTTTATCAATGAGCAAATATGTTTCACAACATTGTAGAAAAAAGAGCTTTAACTCATGGATGGAATGACCTATGAGAGATTTGAAAGACAATATTATTTATATGAGCTATGAAATGATTCAATCTTTTATCTTCTAGAATACCTTGATTAGTATTGAAAGAGTGAGATAAGTTGCCAGTTTCCTTGTTCAAAAAAACATGACAAGTAGTAGTGGAGTGAATTGGATTATGATTAGTATGATGAATGATTAATGTTGTTTTCGAGGATGGTGACTCTGCTTGGACTGTTGAACAGTTTATAGATTGAATTTTGTTGGCAATTATGATGAGGTTAGCGATGCCAGGTATCAACAAATGAAAAGATTTTGTAATAAGAAAAATAAATAACAGAACTGAAGTATCTACTGCTTCAGAAACTATAAGAACTAGTGGTTTAGACATTTCTTGAAGAGAAATAATATCTAAGGAATATTATCAGAACAATTTCAAAAATTTGAAAGTTTGAGAGCAAGTTGAGGTTGCAGAAAATGTAAAAATTACAAAGACTGCTGAAAATCAATGAATTGTAAATGTATGAGAGGTGAAATTTGAATTTAAAAATTGAAAAGAATTTGATGAAATATTGAAAAGAGAATCAGATTTACTATGAAATGAAATCATATATGACTCATTAAAAAGTAATTCTTTAGAAATGCTCAAAAGATCAATTTTAGAGACTTGAAAAATAATTGATCCTATAAAAATTGAAAATGTAGAATATCGCTTTGAGAAAACTACAAATTGAATTGAAGTTAGAAAAATGCAAAGAGATTGATGATATGAAGTTGTCGATTTAAATACTTTTGTAGAAGCAAATAAATTAGTATTATTTGAAAGTCATATAAATAGTTTCAAAAAAACTCTAGAAAATTCCTGATTAAAATATGAAAGAATGGAATTAATTTCACAAGAATATTACCATACTGATTTTAAAGATATGAAAATTTGAGAGCAAATGGAGATTGTAGGTAATGTAAAAATTACAAAGACTGCTGAAAATCAATGAATAGTAAATGTATGAGAGGTGAAATTTGAATTTAAAAATTGAAAAGAATTTGATGGAATATTGAAAAGAGAGTCGGATTTAATATGAAATGATTCAATACATGAGACATTGAAAAACAGATCTTTTGAAAAGTTTGAAAGATCAATTTTAGAGGCTTGAAAAAAAATTGATTCTGTAATAATTGAAAATGTAGAATATCGCTTTGAGAAAACTACAAATTGAATTGAAGTTAGAAAAATGCAAATAGATTGATGATATGAAGTTGTCGATTTAAATAATTTTGTAAATACAAATAAAGTAGTACTATTTGAAAGTTATATAAATGGTTTCAAAAAAACAATAGAAAGTTCTTGATTGAAAGATAAAACAATCTGAGAAGTTATTTGAAAAGAGTGAGAGGCAGCATTAGAAAAATCTTGAACTTGAAAGGATAAGATAGAAATAATTAAGAAATATACTTTTTGACAATTCATGGATTCTGTGGCAAGTGCGAAAGGAAAAGTTTGAGAAGCAAAGTGATATAAAAAATTTACTACTACATTATCTGAATCATTAAAGATATTGTTAACTGGAACTAACCAACCTTGATTAAAACATTTAGGTTCTTCAACTCTTTTCTGACTTATAACTTTGAAAGAGTATAATGACTCAAATAATCCAAACAAATGATCTCGAGCTATATGAAGTTATTTGTTTTATATGGCAGCTAGTCGGCCTGTATGATTGATAGTTTGACTTGCAGATTTCTTTAATATATCAGAGTATCTAGACGAAAAAACAAAAGCTTAATTTAAATATATAACAAATTACTATGTATAATAGTGGAGAAATGATGAATAATTGAGATAATCTAAATGAAACTACAAAAGAGTGAGTTTTATCTAGTTTGAAACAAGAGTTAAATTTCATAAAAGAAAGTTTGACTCAATCTGAAGTTGATAAATCAAAGATCAAATATAATATTTTGGATTTGATGAATAAAGTGAAATCTATAAGTTTTGTTGATCAAAAAGAAATTCAAACTATAATTGATAGTATAGAAAATTGAGTGGATGTAGTAAGTATAGATAAAATATTAAATTTATTGAATGATTTTCAACATAAAGAAAACGAACTCTCAACTGTAGAAATATCAAGTTTAAAAAATTCGTTAAATGTTTTTAAAAGCTCCAAAAATGAACTACATGATTTAAAATTAAATACCTTGATAGATCAAAAAAAGAAAGAAATAAGAGATAAGATTCAACTAGCAAGTAAGTGATTTATGCGATGAATGTTTACCCCAGTAGTGTTGATGGTGTTTGATAGTTTAGACAAAAAAGTTTGAGAGTCTGCATGATCTAAAGAAGTTGGATTTTTTGATAATATTATCAACTCTATAAAAGAATTTTTTGGTAAAATGATAATAGACATAATACCATGATGAAAGAAAATGATGGAAATGTATGAAAAGCTTATTAGTAAAGACTCTTCCATAGTTCAAGAAATCAAAGATAATTGATGAAAAATGCTTGAAAACTTAAAAGACCAAATAGATGTTGCACAAATGATGGAAACTGCAAAAGCAAAGCTAAAATTACAATTTTCTGAATATTTGAAAGAAAAATTATGAAAAGATATACCTCAAGATAAGGTAGATGGATTTTTTGATAAATTTTTCAAAGATAATTATAATAAGTTAAAAGATATGCAAATTTATAAGTTTTATGAATCAGAAAAGTGATGAGAGAATAGTTCATATACACCTCTTATTGATGGATTTATGGACACTCTCAAAGTATGATGATTAACAATCAAATTTATTGCATCTATGGTAGATTCTTGAATAATTGATTATTGAGATATTATGACAGAGACTACAAACGAAATTACAAAGTATTGAGTAATGTCATTTAATATTATCAAAGATTCAATATCGGTGATTTCTACTGAAATGACTTTAGATGATTTGAAAAATAATATAGAAAATATAAATCTTAGTGAAACTGAAAAACAATTGTTGACAATAATGATTTATCGTAAGTGATGATTATTCTTTGATTTCTTATGAAATGTGGCTTATGGAGTCACAAAAGCTTCCACATATTTCATAGCTTATGCTTGACAAGATATGTCTCAATTTGGAGCTAGATGGAATTCTTTTTTTGGAAATTATGATAAACAATTAGATTTGATAGAGTGAATTGCGAGAAAAATCAATCCTAGTATAGATTCACAAAGTATGAATTATCTTAAATGATGAATTCAAGAGATGAAGGATTTTTGTAAATTTTGGAGTTGGTATCAAACTTGAGAAAAGGCTTGGAAGCAAAGTGGAAAAACTTTTGTAGATTTTATGAAATCACAAACACCAGAAATCCAGAATGCTGCAAAATCAATACTGAATAATAATTTAAATGAAATAACTGACTCAAAAGCATTAAGATCTGTAACTTCTACAAAATTAACTACTATTTGAAGTAATTTAGAAAAGTATGTTGATGATACAATAGCATGTATTTGATGACAATTTAAAGGATGATTAAGTGAGGTGCATGTTTTTAACAGGTTCTGAAAAGAAATAAATAGAGCATGAAATGCTTTTGCTGAAATTGTTAGAGCTGATGATTTATTGTGAACAAAAAAATTATTCAACTTATTTAGAGATAAAATTCGTCTTGGAGATTCTCTGTCTAAGCAAATTTGATTATCAGATGATCTATTCTTAGCTTTTGAAAGTGTTGATGATCTGAAAAAATGGTCATCTGAAGCGCAAATATTGATGAGAAAATTCCCAGAATGAGCTAAAATGCTTTTCCAGAAAATGCCTATAATTGCTGTTGCTTGATTAGAGTTGTCAAAAGATGACGCATCACTGCCTTGATTGATGAGTTCATTATTCACATTAGTTCCTTTTGTTTGATGATTTCAATTGATCTGATCTAGTCAATTTGTAAAAACTGAAGATTGACTTTGATTCAAGTTTGAGTGAGATATTACAAGTTCTGCAATAGGAGTATGATTAATGTGGTTTGATACATTTATAATATGAAAGGCACTTTTGAAAGATTGATTGAAAGGAGTTGGTAGAGAGCTTATTCGTCCAGCTGTGGATATTTGGGAGCTGTGAACTATGAGTTCTAGAGGATTATTATACTCTGGAAAGTTTGCAAAAGATACTGTACATGTATTTAGTAAATCATGACTTTTAGAGTCTTGAAAGTTTGTCGGAAGTTGAATTGCAAATGGGTTGAAATGAATAGATTACAGAAAACTTATAAAAAATCCTAGATTTGCGGCATTAGTCATCATATCGGTGCTTTGAGTTGCAGCTGCTGAATATAGTGGAGTATTTGATAGTGAAACTGAAAAGCATATAAAAGATTTATTGGCAAATCAAGATGGTTGAAATTATGAAAATATACAAAAAGAATTACTAGATAATTGGGCTAAGTTGGATGATTGAGAAAAAAATGATGCTATCAAACTAATATTAAATCTTAGAGCAAAGTTAAGTTGAATTACTATCGCAAGTAAAGCAGTTTACCGAGATGATATAAATATAGATTGTAACAATATCACAATTTGATTAGATAAATTTGTAGCAGTTGATAATATGATAAATTTTAAGATTGATACTGTAGATAGATTGTCTCGTTTTGGATTAGTTTCCCAAAATACTAAAATATACTATGAAATTAATTGAAAAAAGGCATTACAAGACTACTTGAGTACTGCACAATTAGAATCTGCATGATATAAAGTTGATTATAGCAAAAGTATAGAAGAATATACAGTTGCTGAAATTTGATGATTGAATAACTTATTGAATTATTTGAACAATCTTTGATATGATAATTACTTTGATCCAAATAGTTGAGAAACAATAAATTTGACAAAAAATATACTTGAAAATATTTGATTTGATATAAATATTGTAAATAATTATCCAAAGTTAGTTACACTGATAGCAGAAAAATGATACATATATGAATGATTTGAAGAGGATGTTGCTAATATTATGAATTTGGATATGAAATTAGCATGAGATTTTTCTTTAGCTATCAAAGAATATTACTTGATAAGAAATTCTGCCTAATTTCTATTGACATTTGTAACAAAATATGTATACAATCTGGGTGTCTAAAACAAAATAAAAAATAGAGAGGATATAATTATGAGTCAATCAAAAAAAGTGAAAGTTAGATTCAAAAATGGTAGTGTTATGGATTTGAGGTTGGACTATATTAGCGCTTTTATGGGTGATGGAAGATATGACATTGTGAAAACAGATTGTTTATCACATCCAAAATTAGGTGAAATTGGATGTGATGACATTTTTGAAGAGTTGAGTAAATTCTTTTCCAACACAAACGATGGAGTAGATTCAGTAGAACAAAGGTTTTGACACAAAAAATGCCTAGGTTATTTCCCTAGGCTTTTCTTTTTCATTTCAAAATCTTTATATTGAAGTGGAATGTATCTACTATTTCGAATTCAAAATTTTCACTAAATTCATTAGATAAGATATCTGCTTGCCATCACATCATTTCTAGGAACATGGTTACATCTTTCCAGTCATAGTCCATAATCTGGTCTAACATAATTCTATAATAGATTAGTCAATCTTCTCATCATACAAAAGCCATTTTTGGCTCCCAAATCTTAGCAC
The DNA here is from genome assembly GCA_036541305.1 of Candidatus Absconditabacteria bacterium. Lineage (GTDB taxonomy): Bacteria > Patescibacteriota > Gracilibacteria > Absconditabacterales > Absconditicoccaceae > JAZHDC01. Next base: position 21,053 of record JAZHDC010000011.1, on the reverse strand, counting down.
TCTCTTCTACATTTTGTTCAAAAACATCTTCTGGAATATATGGTAAGTTTGCAACTATCAAAATCTTTTCATTTTTATCAATTTCTCAGTTTTCAAAGACTTTCAACATATCTGATTCATAAAAAGTGATTTTTTCATTATCTTTTAGGAAAATTTCTTTGTTGGTTTTAGCCACCAAAAGTGCTTCCTTGCTATAGTCGGTTAGATATGCTTTTTGGATAGCTTCATCTTTGAAAATCATTGTAGATATTCCCAATACTCAACATCCAGTTCACAAATCTATTAGTATGTTATTTGTATTATCGTTACAATGATTTCTTACTGCATTTATCATATATTCGGTTTCTGGACGAGGAATTAGAGTGTTTTTGTTTACAGTAAATTTGTTACCAAAAAACTCAACATATCCAAATATAAACTCTAGAGGTTCCTTGTCGTCTACAAATCTTTTGTAGTCTATTTTGATTTTTGTAACCATTTCATCACTGATTTCATTTTCTGATTGAGTGATTAGCTGAGTTTTATCTAATCCAAGATTGTGCATAATTATTTTTTCTAGTATTTTTTTGTGATTGAAATCATTACTAGTAATCATAGAGATAATTTTCATTTGGTCTATATTAAAATAAAATCTACTTATAGATCTTTATTTGAGTAAAATATTCAATTATTTTTAGTTGGATTCTGTTTCTTGAATTTCATTTAACTCTGCTCAAGTTAATTGAGTAGTATCATCAGAAGTGTTTTCATCTATGATTCAAGAATTTTCATTGGATTCATTATTTTCCAGTTCTACTGATTCTATATTTTGAGGATTATCAAATTCAAGATTGATATTGTCTTCAATATTTGATGAATTTTGTGTTCTACTTTGATTGTTAGTAGTTGTATCCACTTCATTTCAGAACATGTATAACATAAATGTACTTCCAATAGAAAAAATGAATATTGCAATAATAACTGATACTATTATTTTTTTGAATGTTTTTTGTCTGTTGTTTACCATTTTGATTAAATAATTGTTATAAATTTTATGTATTTAAGGAGTTTACCTTTTCTTTAGCCATATCATGAGTTGGGTCAATTTCTAGTACTTTGAAAAAATATTTTCTTGCATTTTGTGCATCTCCTACTTCTTCAAATAAAATTGCCACTCATAGCATATAGTTGATGTTGCTAGGTCTAAGTTTGGTAGATTCTAGCATATTATCTATTGCTCACATAATATTGTCCATACTATACAAAATTTCAGCTTTTGTAACATAATATTTTGGATTGTCTCATTTTAGTGTGAGAATTTTATCAATAAGTATATTAGCAGTTTCAAAATCTCATCTATCGAAGTAAATCTGACAAATTTGCCAAATTGATTTGTGATCCTCTTGTTCTTTTTCAAGTATCTTCTTTAGTAATGGTAATGCTTTTTTGTGGTTACCAATACTAAAGTACAAATCACCAAGCATTCTTATGAATTCCATATTATCAGGATCTATTGCCAATCATTCGTTTAGTTTTTTCTCGTATCACTCTATCAATCATTTCTCTTTTAGGGCAATTGCTTCAATTCTAATTTTGTCTAATTGGTGCATAAACTTATCTTTGTTTCTTATTACTGTTTTTTCTTCTACTACTGGCATAGCTTCCAGTGCAGTTCTTTTGCTAAATGATGACTTTTTGCTTTTTTCAATTAGTTCATCCTTTACATATTTTAGATTTTTTTTGAATTCGATTTTTGAGTAAATTCAATTAATATAATTTATAATAATATTAAAGTTCTTTACTATAAATAGAATAATAGGTATCACAATAAGCAGAATTCATAATCAAAGCCAAATTTTAATTTCTATTTGGACCATTTTCAAAAAGGATTAATTGTAAATATTACTCAAGATCTTTGTATTCTTGTTTTATTTTGGCAATTTCTTGCTGTTCAAGTCTACTTTGTGTATTTGTTTTTACAATTTTTATTTCTCATAGAGTTACTTTTAGAGTTTGGTCTTCTTTTTCATCTTTTACAATAATTTCTCCACTAAGTATATTGAATCAATAAACTGTACATTCTCTTCACTGATAAGTTACAGTGTCTCATTTTTTGGGAAAGGCTTTCCCATCTTTTACATAAATATCTTTTTCGTAATTTAGACAACACTTCAACTTTCCACATCTTCATTTCATCTTTTCTATTCATCTATTTTCTAGATTTTGAATAATAATATTCTCAGAATCTACAGAAGGAAGAGGACACATTGAAGTTTTGCAACACAAAAGTTGTCAGCAAGTACCAAAAATTTCTTTTGCTCAGTGAGAAAATCTTACTCTATCTCTAGCTCATATTTGGAAAAGGAAAAAAGTAGATCAGATTTTTTTTCTAAACTCTCTTAGAAAATCACCAAATTGAAATCTTACTTCTGCATAAAAGTAAAAGTATATATTATTTCAGCTAAGATCCATTCTTGCATTAATAGGAACAGATTCAGGGAATCTTTCTTTGAAATCTTTTTTGAATATTTTGAAATAGTTTTGTGCTTTTTCTTGGTTTGCTTCAAATTTTTGAGTTTCTCAAAAGGACAACTTCCTAATGAACTCTCATTCTTTGATAGTATCACATCAGTATCACAAATAAATTCCAATGTAGTTTTGATCTGCTTCAGGATTTCTGTAAAGTATTTTATCTCCAAGTTTGATATTTAACTTTTCAAAAGCTTCCTCTTCTATTTTCAGTTCAATAGGTTTGTTTATAAGCCAATCAATTATGTAAAATGTTTTCATATATTCAGATAAAATATATATAAATTTATCAATGTTTCTGGTTTATATTGATTTTTATAATTAATTCAACATTAATTTACAATACAGTCATTTCTATTTTCAATTGCTACTCAATTTAGCGAATTGCGATTGCGATTGGAGATTGTGGTAGATTATTACTACTATGTACTATTTACTATCGCAATTTGCTAATTGTTTTAGAGTTCATATTTATAATTAATACTTTCTAAAGCAATTATCTAAGCTCGTATCCTAGTACATTCTTAATTTTATCTCTAATCTGGAAGTAGGTAATATTGATTTCATCATTAGTCAAAGTTCTTTCAATTGATCTAAATGTGATTTTGATAGAAATAGATTTGAAATCTTTACCGAATTTTTCATCATTTTCATAAATATCTGTAATTTTTACTTCTTCTATCAAATCTCCACAAACATCTCTAATTACTCATGTCAATGCAAAAAAGTGAGATTCAGTTTCTCTTGTAAGTTCAAGTTCTCCAGACTTTTTTTCTTCTTCTAAGTCTTTTATAAATTTTTCTTTGTTCACCAAAAATGAGATATCCTTGAATACTGGTGGGAATACACTTACTGCTTTGTATGGGTTCCAATTTCACCATTGACTAGTAATTCTGCTGTCATTACTCCAAAATATTCTAATATCAGGTATTTGTTTCCTAGCCATAGCAAGTCTTTCTATACCAAAACCAAAAGCCCAACCATTGTACTCATTAGGATCTATTCATAGCATTTCAAGTACTGTAGGATGAATTACTCATGCTCATAGAATTTCTAGCCATTTTCCATCTACATTTACTTCTACTTCCAAACTATCTAAAGTATAAGGAAAAGTGTCTACATTGAATCTAAATTCCACTCATTCACCAAATAGAGCAGTAATAGTATTAGTAAGTACATCTTTTAGTGTTGCTTGGTTAATTATTTCTTTGGATTTTTTAGCAATCTTGAATCAGTCGATTTGGTGAAAACATTCATGATGAGACTTATCAAGTTCATCTACTCTATATACTTTACCATAAGATAATGCTTTGATTTCTCAGTTGTTTTCAAGTATTGATTGTCAATTTCCATGTTTCAAATAATAATACCACATTACAGTAGTATGAGGTCTTAGCAAAATACTTTCTTTGCTAATATTAGATTTATGCAAAAAGTAGCTATCAGATGGTCTTCTTGCAACATGGTTTTCTGGAAAGAAAAATAAATCAAAAGTTTCCCATTCAGTAACTATTTCAGGTACTTGAATTATATCAAATCATTGAAAATAATTAGAGTTCACTATACTATTCACTACCATATTTATTGGATTTCATTGAGATTGAGTAAGATTTGGCATATCCAAAACTCTTTTTATTCTCTTGTAGTAAGCAGATTCACTTTCATTCAAACTAGTATCATTCAATTTCTCTTCTAAGAATTTTAACCATTTATCTTCATCATTTGTGATTTTTATTATTTCTTTACTTCAGTCCATTTTTTGTCCTTAAATCCTAAATAGCTGTTTATAAGAATTTGTTAAGATTTTGCAATAAATATTTTATAAGGCATTTCCAGATTACAAAATATACAATATATTATTGAATTATTGAATTAATTGATTATTATTAAAAAATTAAAATTTTTATAAAATAAAAGAATATTAATGAGTAATTTTTGAGAAAAAACTTCATTGATTTGGAATATAGCTAATTTGCTTTGGTGATGATTCAAAAAATATGAATATCAAGATATTGTATTACCTTTTACTGTACTAAGAAGACTGGATTGTGTATTAGAAAAGACAAAGCCAAATGTATTAGAATTATACAATAAATACAAAGATCAACTTCCAGAGCATTGATTACAGCCTATATTATGTAAGTCATCATGATTTTCATTTTACAATACATCAGTATATGATTTCAATAAGTTGTTGGATGATCCAAAGAATATTTGAAAGAATCTTCAACTTTATGTAGCATGATTTTCTACTAATGTTCAAGAAATATTGGAAAAGTTCAATTTCAATAATCAAATAGAAAGATTGTGAAGTTGAAATATCTTGTATAAAATAGTACAAGAGTTTGCAAAAGTTAATTTGCATATTGATGATACTAAGAATTCTGAAATGGGTTATATATTCGAAGAACTTATAAGAAAATTTTCAGAACAATCTAATGAAACTGCATGAGAGCATTTTACTCCAAGAGAAGTAATCAAGCTTTGTTGTGATATAATGTTTTCAACACAAAGAGATCAATTAGATAAGCCTCAAGTAATAAAAACTATTTTTGATTGTTGTTGTGGAACAGGTTGAATGCTATCTACTGGAAAAGAGTATATCAAGAAACATATTAACGATAAAGCTAATATTGAACTTTTTTGACAAGAAAGCAATCCACAGACTTATGCAATCTGTAAATCTGATATGTTGATCAAGTGAGAAAATCCATGAAATATTAGATGATGAGATAAGGAGTATGAAAAGGCTTCTTCTCTTTCCAATGATCAATTTAGATGAATGAGTTTTGATTATATGATTACCAATCCACCCTTTTGAGTAGAATGGAAAAAAGATGAGAAAGTAGTAAAAGAAGAATCTCAAGAATGATTTAGTTGAAGATTTGGAGCTGGAACTCCTAGAATTTCTGATTGACAGTTGTTGTTTTTGCAACATCTTATAAGTAAAATGAAGCCAAAAAAAGAATGATGAAGTAAAATATCAATAATTTTCAATTGATCTCCATTATTTACTGGTGATGCATGAAGTGGAGAAAGTGAAATTAGAAGATGGATAATTCAAAATGATATGCTAGAAGCTGTAATTGGATTGCCAGATCAATTATTTTATAACACATGAATTTATACTTATATTTGGGTAATAAATAATAATAAAGAAAATAAAAGAAAATGAAAAATTCAAATGATAGATGCAAGACAATTATATAACAAAATGAGAAAATCACTTTGAAACAAAAGACATGAAATCACATACGAAAATAGAATGCCAATATTAGATGCCTATGTTAATTTTGAAGAAAATGACATTAGCAAAATATTTGAGAATACAGATTTATTGTATAGGCAGATAACTATAGAAAGACCATTGAAACTTAATTTTCAAGTAAATGAAGAAAGAATTGAAAATCTAAAAGCTCAATCATTTTTTGTTAATTATTGAGTTCCAAGTAAAAAATCCTGAGACAATAATTTTGACTGAATTGAATTGCAAAATAGAATATTAGAAAAACTTGCAAACATAAATGATGAGATATATAAAGATTATAGTGCTTTTTCACAATTAATTAATAATTCTTTAGAAGGTTTGGAGTTGAAAAAAGCTGATATTGATAAAATTATAATGGCTTTATCGCAAAAAGATGAAGAGGGGAATATAATGTTAGATAATAAATGAAATCCATTATCTGATAGTGAACTTAGAGACACAGAAAATGTTCCATATTGAGAAGATATTTATGAGTATTTTGAAAGAGAAGTAAAACCTTTTGTACCAGATGCTTGGATAAATGAAGATAAAAAATATCGTGATGAGTTAGACTGAAAAATAGGTAAAGTATGATGTGAAATTTCATTTACTAAATATTTTTACAAATATGTACCTCCTAGAAGTATTGAAGAGATTGAAAAAGATATTGAGGAAAATGAAAATGAGCTTTTAGAATTATTAAAAGATTTGTAGAATGATAATGTATCTAAAAAAACAACTAGATTATTCCACTCTAGAAGCTATAGCAGCACCAATTTGCTGAGATAATAACTGAATTCACCCAGAATATAGAAGTTCTTTTTATATTACAGAATTTTTTAAAAATGTTTGAATTAATAGAAAGCATGATTGAACATCTAGAAATAAATGGGTATATAATGTTTTGAAAGATTTGGATTTATCTGATATTGAAAAAATAATACTTAAACTTGTTGATATAAGGTTGTACAAATGAAATCGTGAAAATCTAAAGTTAGCTTTTCATACTATCAATAATATATTAGAACTTGAATGAATAAAGGTTGTCTTTAATTGACCAATTGCTCAATTAGAATATTTCGAATTAGATATGAATAGATTAATTTCAGAAGAAAAACCCTTAAATATCAAAGAAACTGGTTTCTTGAATAAAGAATACCAAATTGATATTAAGCAATTATGATTAAATAATGATATGCTTTTAATATTACAGAATAGATTAGACGAAATTAATGTATGTATAAATAATAAATGTCTTTTATCTTCAATAATACTTATGTGAAGTACTATTGAATGACTATTGTTGGATTTAGCTAATAGAAATCCTAAAAAGTTTAATCAATCCAGTAAAAGTCCAAAAGACAAAAATTGAATAGTGAAAACATTTTCTCTTTGGTCTCTTTCAAATTTGATAGATGTTTCATATGATATATGATATATTGATTTGGATGTAAAAAAGTTTAGTCATAGTGTTCGTGATTTTAGAAATTATATACATCCCAATCAACAAATAAAAGCATGATTTATTCCCAATGAAAATACAATAATAATTACTTTTCAGGTATTAAAGGCAATTATTGATAATTTACAATCTAAATTGATTTAAAAAGTTACTAAAAAGTTGTTGATTAGACTCCTCAACAACTCTTCAAAAAAGGTTTGGGTTGAGATAAGCGATGCTTATTATATACATTTCAGTATATATATACAAAGTATACTCCCTCATTTACTAAATGATAATCAAATTTTATTCAATGTCAATAATTAATTATCAAAATTATATTTACATATTACAAAAACTATATAATGCTAACAAATAAAATCAAAAAATACGATAAATATAAAGATTCATGAATTCCTTGGATTGGAGAAATTCCTAGTCAGTGGGAAGTAAAAAAAATAAAATATATATGAAAGACTTTGGCATGATGAACTCCGTCTACTACAGTTCTGGAATATTGGGAAAATTGAAACATTCCTTGGCTATTGTCATGAGTTGTTCAAAATAATATTATTTATGAAGCAAATATTTCAAAATTTATTACAGATTTATGATTGATTAGTAGTGCTACAAAGCTTATTAAACCTTATTCAGTACTTGTAGCTTTAACTTGAGCAACTTGTTGAAATGTCGCATATTTAACATTTGGATCATCGGCAAATCAATCTGTAGTATGAATACATCAAGATAAAAACACAATTTCTAAATTTCTTTTTTACTCAATGTTAGACAATAGAGAACAAATAATTTTACATAAATCTGGATGAGCACAATGATGAGTAAATGAAAGTAATATTAAGAATTTATTTATGTCATGTCCTACTTTTCAAGAACAACAAGGAATTGCAGATTTTCTAGATAAAAAAACTGCTCAGATTGATATGATAATAGAAAGGAGGAAGAAGCAAATTGAGTTGTTGAAAGAAAAAAGAGTCGCTATAATAAATAGAGCTGTTACCAAAGGACTTGATAATTCAGTAAAAATGAAAGATAGTGGAATTGAATGGATTGGAGAAATTCCAGAACATTGGGAAGTAAAATCTCCATATAGAGTCTGTAAAGTAATTAGATGAAATTGCTCTTTTAAAAAAGATGAACTTAAATCCCAGGGTGAATATATTGCTTTGCAATATGGGAAAGTCTATAAAGTTGAAGTAGTTGATGATAATTATGAGTTTTATGTTAATAAAGAATTTTATAAATATAATCAAATAATTAAGAAAGGAGACACTATACTTGTTTCAACTTCTGAAACCATGGAAGATTTAGGTCATTCTTGTTATTATAATAGAGAAGAAATTGGTTTACTTGGTGGTGAACAATTATGTTTAAAGCCTAATAATCAAGTTAAAGATAAGTTTTTGTATTATGCTTCAAGATATTTTAAATATGAATTAAACCAATATGCTGGTGGTTTAAAGGTTTATAGGTTTAAAGCAGATGATTTAAAGAAGATAGGGTTTATTTTACCACCATTTGATAAACAAATAGAAATAATAGAATTTTTAGATAATAAAATACCATTAATAGATAAATCAATTGAAAAACTTAAAAAATCATTATGATTATTTGAAGAATACAAAAAGTCATTGATAAGCAATGTTGTTACTGGTAAAATTAAAGTTTTTTAGATCTCTTTTACCAAGTAGGTAAAAATTATTTGACAATCGCTTTTAAATAATTATAATGGAATTAACAAAAATGGAAATATCGTTTAATTCAAATAGACTTGAAAAAATATTTAATGATTGGGGGAAATTACTAAAATATGTAAAAAATGAAAAGATAGCACAATCTGTATTGTCTAAATTAAGAGATATTCAAATGTCATCAGATCTTTTTGAATTTTATTCTGTTCAGTCTAATTGTCGTATGCATCCACTAAAATGAAAAAGAAAAAACACTATTGCAATAGATGCTTTGAATAAAACATGTCCATTTAGAATTATCTTTATAACTAGTAATTGAGAAAATGTAGTAACTGATTGGGAGAATAAAGAGAAGTTTAAAACGATAACTTCTATTAAAATCATAGAATTGTCTGATCATTACAAATAATGCATTTATTATTATAAAAATTAATATGGGGTTTCAACCAGATATAGCAGTTGTTCCTTGATGGAAAATAAGGGAAGAGATAGAAAGTTTATGATCATCAAATTGAGAATTTGCTGAAAGATTATGAATATCTGAAAAACATTTAAGTCAAATTCTAAATTGAAAAGTGTCTCTTACTTTTGATATTGCTGAAAAATTAGAATTAGTAACAAATATCAAATCCTCCTTTTGGAACAAATTAGAACAAGCTTATCAAGAGGATAAAGCAAGATTGGAAAATGAAAAAAGATTAGAATTGGATCTAAAATTATTATCTAAGTTTACTTGTTATAAAAATTTAGTTAAATTATGATTAGTAGAAAAAACAACTGATAAAATGAAAAAATTGAAGAACTTATTAAAAGTTTTTAGACTTACTTCATTAAGTATCTTATGTAATTCTGAAAGTAAATTAATAGAAAATGTTGCATATAGAAAATCTCATAACCATACAGTTTCAAAAGAAAACTTAATTACTTGGATTAAGGTATGAGAAAGGATAGTTAATTGACAAGAATTAGGAGATTATAGTAAGTCAAAATTAAAAAATGTTGTAACAGAATTAAAAAAGATGACTAAGGATCAATCTAAAGTTGATATAAAAAAAATTACCCAATTATTAAATAGTATATGAATATATTTTGTGGTTCTTGAACATTTTGAAAAAGTTCCAGTAAATTGAATAAGTAGATTATATAATAAAAAACCTATGATACAAATGAGTTTAAGACAAAAGTGGATGGATATTTTTTGGTTTACATTATTTCACGAACTATGACATATTTATAATTGAGATATAAAAGAAGAAATTATTATAATTGATAGCGATACAACTCAACCATCTGATATAGAAGATTTGGCTAATGAATTTGCTAAAAATTGTCTAATAAATCCTAAAAATTTTGATAAATGTATCGCAAGTAAAAATGAAATTACAGAAATAGATCTAAAGGAACTGGCTGAAATTGAGTGAATTTGAATAAATATTGTAGCCTGAAGAATTACTCATGAATTGAAATGAAAACAATCAAATATATATTCGTTGACCAATAAACTAAGACCAAGGATAAACTAATTTCTTTCTTTAATTAATTATGTTATATAATTATTATAATTTTAATGCAAAAAAAGTATAGTAATTTTGAAAATTATTTGTTATATATATTAAGTTTTTATATTTAAAAAAGTCTAAAAAAGTTTAGTATTTTTGGTACCTTTTTGCTTTATATATTATGCTTTCATATTTAATAAAAAAAAAGTATATAAAAAGTTGTACTTTTTATATACTTTTTACTATAGATTATATAAGATTTAATCCTTTTGAAGATTTTATCTATAAATATCTTAAAAATATACGATTATACCAAATCCAAAAGCACAAAACAATTGTGTTTTTTTTTCATATTTTTTTAAATTCTTATTAAAATAATCATGATAATTGACTTTAATAACAACAAAGTGAAAAAGCTGTTTGAAAATGATAAAAAATTATTGAGAATTGTAAAAGATAAAAACAAGTTTGATTCAATTAAGATTCTATTCATTAGTTTATCTACTTCACAAAATCTTTTTGAAGTTTTTGAATCAAAACATAATATTAATATTCATGAATTGAAAAATGATAAAAAATGAATATGTTCATTGTATGTAATCAACAAAAAATCCCCAATTAGATTGATGTTCAAAGTGAAGGATAAAGAACAATTTGCAAATATAAAATCACCAATTACATTGAAACAAATCAATTCAATTGAGTTAATAGAACTTTCACTAAATCATTATTGATAGTTGTTTTACAATAAATGTCTTGATTTTGTTGATTTTATAATAATTACGATTATTATTAATAGATATAATTTAAAAATTACAATATTCTAATGCCCACAAATATTACAGAAAATGAATTTGAAAGGATTATTGAAAACCATTTGATACAAGTTCATGGTTATAGGAAAAGATCTACTTTGAATTATGATAAGGATTTTTGTGTAGATAAAGATTTGTTGATAGAGTATATTCAGTCTACTCAATGAGATAAGTGGGAAAAATTAATTTCAATAGATTGAAAACAATTATGAGAAAAGAAATTTTTGGATACTTTGAACAATAAAATTTCTAAATATTGATTGCTAGAAGTGCTTAGAAAATGAATCAAAGATAGATGATTGCAGTTTGATCTAGCTCAATTCAAACCAGTTAGCTGACTCAATCCTCAATTACAAGATTTGTACAATAAAAATATCTTTAGTATCATAAGACAACTCAAATACTCCAAATTTAATGAAAAAAGTATAGATACTGTGATTTTCCTAAATTGATTACCTATTTATACAATTGAACTGAAAAATCCTTTAACTGGACAAACAGTGAAAAATGCAATTACTCAATATAGAGATGATAGAGATCCTAAAGAAAGATTGTTGAACTTCAAAAGATGTTTAGTACATTTTGCAGTAGATCCAGATTTAGTTTATATGACTACCAAACTTAATTGAAATAAGACTTTTTTTCTACCTTTCAATAAAGGAAATGATTATTGAGCTGGAAATCCAACAAATTCTAATTGATACAAAACATCATATTTTTATGAAGATATTTTGAGTAAAGAAACAATTTTGGAAATATTGTGAAATTATGTAGTATTAGAGACAAAACATGAAGAAGATGAAGTTGGTAAGAAAATAACAAAAGAAACTTTAATTTTCCCTAGATTTCACCAATTAGATGTAGTTAGAAAAATAGTAGATGATGTAAAAGAAAAATGAAGTTGAGTATCTTATCTTGTTCAACATTCTGCAGGAAGTGGTAAATCAAATAGTATTGCTTGGTTATCACATCATTTGGCTGAGTTACATAATAGTGAAGATGATAAAATATTTGATAGTGTGATAGTTATTACTGATAGAAAAGTATTGGATAAACAATTACAAGATACAATATCCCAATTTGAAATTGTTCCTTGAGTTGTCAAAAAAATTGATGAGAATTCTGCACAGTTGAAAAAGGCATTGATGTCATGACAAAAGATTATAATTACTACTTTGCAAAAATTTCCAGTAATTGTAAATAATATTGATGAGTTACCATGATCAAATTTCGCTGTAATTATTGATGAAGCTCATTCTTCTCAATCATGAGAAAGTGTGAAAAGTTTGAAAAAAGTATTAAATGTAAACACTTTACAAGAAGCTGAATTAGTAGAAGATGAACTTGAAAAAGATTTTGAAGATAATGTAGAAGATATAATTTTGAAAGAGTTGAAAAGTAGATGAAAATCTCCTAATATTAGTTATTTTGCTTTTACAGCAACTCCAAAGCAAAAAACATTAGAATTATTTTGAACAAAAAATTATGATTGAACTTTTTCTCCATTTCATTTGTACAGTATGAAGCAAGCTATAGAAGAAAAATTCATATTAGATGTTTTGAAAAATTATATTACATACAAAACATATTTTTCTATTGTGAAAAAAATTGATAATGATCCCAAATTTGAAAAGTCAAAAGCATTTCAATTAATCAAAAAATATGTAGATTTGCATTCACATAGTATAAATAAAAAAGTTGAAATAATAGTAAATCATTTTTGGGAGAACATTAAAGACCAAATTTGAGGTAAAGCAAAAGCAATGATTGTTACTAAATCAAGATTACATGCTGTAAGGTTTAAATTAGCATTTGATAAATATTTAAAGGAAAATTGATATCCAATACATTCTATAGTTGCATTTTCATGAACGGTAAAAGATCCAGATACTCTTGAGGATTATACAGAAAGCAATATGAACTGATTTTCAGATAATAATACAAAAAAAGAGTTTAAAAAAAATAAATATAAATTTTTGATAGTTGCTGAAAAATTTCAAACATGATTTGATGAGCCATTATTAAGTGCAATGTATGTTGATAAGAAATTAGGTTGAGTAAATGCAGTACAAACTTTGAGTAGATTAAATAGATCTAATCCAAACAAAGAAGAAACTTTTATTCTAGATTTTGTAAATGACACTGATACTATCAAAGAGTCATTTCAGCCATATTATCAGACAACAGTTTTATCACAAGCAACTGATTTGAACAAATTATATGATTTGGAGACAGATTTACTAAATTATCATATTTTTACCAAAATTGATGTAGATAATTTTGCAAAGCATTATTTCAAGAGTGTTTCTCAAAATAAATTAAATTCTTTATTAGACCCAATTGTACAAGTATATAATAATCAAGAAAAACAGGCAAAAGATACATTTAAAAAGCAATTACAAAAATACACTAAAGATTATTCATTTATATCACAGATTATAAATTTTGAAGATTCAGATTTAGAAAAATTATTTGTATTTGCTAAATTCTTGTATAAAAAACTCCCAAAAGAAAAATACGAGCTACCTATTGAAATTATAAATGATATTAATATGGACTGATACAAAATAAAGAAAATATCTCAATGATCAATTGAATTAGATAAAGAGTGATGAATTTTAGACCCAATAGTATGAGATTGATTGGGTAAAATGATTGAAGATGAGCAAGATTTATTATCAAGTATAATCAAAAATATTAATGAAATATATTGAGCTGAAATAACTGATGAGGATAGAGAAATATTAAATAATCAATTTAGAAATTTATCAAAAAGACAAGATTTGAGGGTTGCAATTCAAAATAACTCAAAAGACAATGCTAAGATTATGTTTGATAAGATTTTTAATGATGAGTTGACTGATTTGGTAAATAATCATTTTGAATTTTATCAAAAAGTGGTAAATGATAAAAACCTAGAGAATTTTATAAAAGCAAGAATGTTTGATTATATGTATAAAGAATCTAACCAATCAATCCACTAAATTTCTCCTTTATAAGTCTCTCCAAACCAAAAAAACTGCCTATAGTAGTCAAAGGCAGGTTTGTTGTCAAAATCAAAAATAAACTATTAAGCTTTGATGTTTATTAGTGGTTTAAGGTGATGGATGACTTTTACTAAGTCTTTTTGTAATTTCATGACTTGGAAGATATCTTTATATGCAAAGGGGGATTCGTCGATGGTGCTTCTTCAGACTTTGGCGATTATTCATTCCATGCTGTTTTGGAAGGTTTTGAGATGGATGCTTTCTTTGGCTGCGTTTCTGCTCAACACTCTTCAGGCTCAATGTGAACTGGAGAAAAGGGAGTCTTGATTTCCAAGTCATCTCACTACAAAACTTCAATCTCTCATATTTCATGGTATAATTCACATCATTCACTCTTCAGCATGAGTGGCTCATTTCCTATGAATTCGTAATCAGTCTTTCAAGTCAGCGTGATTGTGATTTCTATTTATGAAGCTGTCATTGAATTGAAATTGAATAGGTTTTCCCACAACAGAATAAATATACTTTGCAACCTTTTCTATCATAATCTTCCTATTTTCCAGCGCAAACTCAAGACAAAAATTCATATCATCAATGTATTGTTTTCAGATTACAGAGTTTGTTTCAAAGCCAAAATATCACTCTGTTGCTTTCAAATGTTTAAATTGATTTTCAAATTCTTCAATGACCTTGATTGCAAACTTGCCTTCGTCAGATTTGTGTAGCTTTTCATGCTTAGCTTGTAAATCTTTTACAAATTCATTGTTATTAAATGCAGCTAATTTCATATAGTATGTGGCTGTTGTGTGTCACAATCATCTACTTCATGAGTGAATAGTAATCCATACTTGATTGTTTTCATCATAAGATATTTCTATAAAATGATTTCCAGTTCACAAGGTTCATATTTGGTAAAGTCAATCTTTGCTCATTATATTGTCTACAATTTTACTTCTTTTGATATTTTTATAATTCCAGTTTTGAGGTTTTTTGTTTTTGGAAAATCCAGTGGGAATTATGTCATAAATTCAGTGAAAAATAGTTTTGGTAAGCTTTTCTATTTCATGTTTTTTTAGATTTAACTTTATTGCACTCATACCACATCCTATATCATATCAGATAAAAGACGGGAAAATATAATCTTTGCTAGCAACCACTCATCCAATTGGTAAAGTATAACCAGTGTGTGCATCTGGCATAAGAGCTCATTGTAAAATGTTTGGGTGTCTCATCGCTTTTTTGAATTGCTCAAAAGCTTGGTTTTCTAGAATTTCAGCATATATTTTTACAGGCTTTCATTCTATTTGTGTGATTTTTTTCATTTTTGAAAATAATTATAATATAATTTTTTGTTTGAAATTAGAATAATAGTAATGCACTATTTATAACGAATTTTAAAGGGTTTTGTGACAATTGCTACGCAATTAGCAGATTGAGATAGTAAATTGAACATAGTATTAATAATCAACACAATATCCTATTGCAATTTCCAATCTCCTAGAATGCAATTTCTTGTTTTTGTCAGTATTTTTCTTTTTTATTTTCTTTATACAATATAATTATGTAACAAATTTTATATTTTATCGTATATATTATTATGAACAAAAGAGACGTTTGATCAATTTGAGAACAATTAGTAAAGTTAGATTATGAGAAAAGAGGACATACATTATTGAGAGAAAATTATACAATAAGGTGATGAGAAATAGATTTGATATTTGAAAAAGATGATACTTTAGTATTTGTGGAAGTTAGAGTAGTCAATTATTTACAAGATTTAGCAAATTTTATATCAAAAAATAAGTTGAATTTTGTAAAAAAAACAATAAACTATTTTATATATCACAATAATAAATATGACAAAGATATAAAAATAGATGTAGCAGTTGTTAAGTGAACACAAATCATTGAAATAATAGAAAATATTTATTTTGATGATAATTTATAATCTAAAAGATTTTTTATGACAAATTGAAGAAAAATATACTTCTTTATACTTTGAAATTTATTTGGAATTGCTTTGACAGTACTGATTATGACTGTTTTTACTGATTCTATAAGTTACAATCATTATACTCAAAAAGTAGAATTTGATAACAATAAAGTTCTTACAAGTATCAAGTCAGGATTTAGTGAATTAAAATGAGTTGGATGAACTTGCGAAAAATATTCAAAGTTTGAAGAAGTTTGGGATACTTTATCTTTACAATATTTTGATAAAGAAAAGTTAGACGAACAAAAGGCTCTTGATTGAGCGGTGAAATGATTTGTAGAATCTTTGAAAGATCCTTACACATCATATTTTGATGCTGAAGAGAATACTTCTTTTCAGGACGCATTGAAATGAGAGTCTGATTTTGAATGAATATGAGCAGTTGTTAGTAAAAAAGAAAAATGAGTTTTATTGGAAGAAATATTCAAAGATTCTCCCTCATTCAAAGCATGACTAAAGCCATTAGATATAGTAATAGCAGTTGATTGAGAAAAAATTCAAAGTTTGAGTTTGAATGAAGCGGTTTCCAAGATGAGATGACCAAAATGAACAGAAGTTACTCTTACTATATATAGAGAGTCAGAAAGTAATGTTTTTGATGTAGTAGTTACTAGAGATAAAATATCAGTACCTTCCGTTGCTGGGGAGATTGTAAATCTTACTGGATGAGTAGACATTGCTTATATAGAATTATCTTCTTTTGGAGAAGAAACAGAAAATTTATTCAACAAAACAGTAAAGGAACTTAATTCTAAAATGTTAGATTGAATAGTATTAGATTTGAGATGAAATTGATGAGGATTCTTGCAAAGTGCAGTAGGAATTGCTTCACATTTTGTTCCAAAGTGAAAAGTAGTAGTTACTTCCAAATATAGAACATATAGTCCAGAAACTTATGAATCTAGTGGCTATTGAGATCTTGAGTGATTACCAGTTGTAATTCTTATAGATGGTATGTCTGCATCAGCCTCAGAAATATTAGCAGCAGGTTTGAAAGACTTGGTTGACGCGACTCTTGTAGGTAAAAAGAGTTTTGGAAAGTGATCTATCCAAACTGTTCACGATATGGAAGATTGATCATCAGTAAAATACACAATTGGAAAGTGGTATAGACCTTCTTGATGAAATGTAGATCTTGAATGATTACCAGTAGATATTGAAGTAGATTTAGATGCTGAATTGTATTTAAGTGGATGAGTAGATACTCAACTAAATAAAGCAAATGAAGTTCTATTAGATATAATCAATAAAAAATAATTATAAATTTCAATTATTAATATATAAATATGTATTTTGTAGTTTTGTGAAAAAATAAAGATTTATCATTACATGAATTAGATCTTTTACAACCAAAGTGAGTAAGAATATTCAAAGAAATAGCAGAAATAGATGAAATATGAAAACCATTATTTCACCAATTATGATGAATAATCAAATACTGAAGAATATTAGATCTTGAATCTATTTACGATGAATTGGAAACAGTAGATATTATAGGTACCAACAACAAAGAGCTTTGAATATCTTTGAAAAAAAATTGATTTGTAAGAAGATTCAAAGAAGTTGAATTAACAAAAACTGATAGAGAAATCAAAGAAAAATGAAAAGAAGTAATATATCTTACAAATGATAAATTTTGAATAGTTGATGGTTATCAAAATATTTGAGTTTATGAGACTATTGATTTTGGAAAACCTTCTAGTGGAATGACTATTGGAATGATGCCTTCTAAGCTTGCTCATATTATGATTAATGTTGGGATAAATGCTCTTACATTAGATTGACCAGTAGATGATGTTACAGTTTATGATCCCTTTACTGGTTTTGGAACTACAGGATTTTTAGCTAATTATTTTGGTTATAATTTCATAGGTTCAGATATAAATATTACACCATTCAAGCCTAATCTGAAATGGTGGAAAGAGCAGTCTTACTATAAGCCTGATTTTAAAATGCATGAATTCAAGCACGACGTAAACAATCCATTTGAAAAAAATATTTTGAAATATGTAAACCTTATTGTTACTGAATGATGGCTATGACCAGTAGTAAAAGAAAGAACTACTACTAATGAATTATTGAATCACAAGTACAGAATTCAAGAGCTTTATGTTAACTTTTTGAAAAATGCTTATGATTTTTGGGAAAAAATTACAATTGTAATCACAATTCCAGTTTATTTAAAATCTGAAATTGACACTGTTCATCCTATCCTAGACGAAGCAGAAAAAATGTGATTTATGACAGAAATGATTTGACAAGTTTATGAAAGGAAAAAACAAAATGTTTGAAGACAAGTAGTTGTTTTCCAAAAATAATTTATATAAAAATAGTTTATTATGAAAGTATATTTGATCCATTATTGAGAGCTGTCTTTGAAGTGAAGAAATCGTAAAAGTTATGAAAATGCATTAGTAAACAATATTAATAATAGAATAAAAGAATTTACATCAGCAAAAGTCTCTAGAAGATATGGAAAAATGATCATCAAAACTGATGAACCAAAAGTAGCTGATATATTGAAGAAAGTTCCTTGAATTGCTTATTTTACTACAGCTTTTGTAGCTGATTTGCAAATTGAAGATATTTGTGAAAAGGCCTGATTGCTTGTAGATGAAAGTTTTTATACTTTCAAAGTAGAAACTAAAAGATCCAACAAAAAATTTCCAATGCAATCACCGCAAATAAGCGCATTAGTATGAGCTCATATTCTTACTAATTTTGATAAAAAAGTATTGATAAGAGGTTATGATGCAAGAATAAATGTGGAAATTTGAGAACAAGAAGCTTTGGTTTTTTGTGGAAAAACTCCTTGAATATGAGGTTTACCTTTTGGATCTAGTGGAAAACTAGTATGAATGTTGTCATGAGGAATCGATTCACCTGTTGCTATGCAAATGCTTATGAAAAGGTGATGTGAAGTAGTATTGATGCATGCATTCAATGTGAGAGTTTCACCTGAAAAAGTAAGAGAAAAAATCTATGAACTTTCAGCTAAATTGGCTCAATTTCAATGAGTTATCAAACTTTACATGGTGCCATATTCTGATATGTTATCTGAAATTGTGAAAAACGTACCAGACAGTTATAGAATGCTAGTTTTCAAAAGAAGCGTAATTAGGATGGCAAATCTTATTGCTGAAAAAGAAAAGGCTCAATGAATAGTAAATGGAGATTGTGTAGGTCAGGTTGCAAGCCAGACTTTGGAGAATATTTGACTAATGCATAATGTCTCCAAGTTGCCAATATTATCTCCTTTACTAGGTTTTGACAAGTTGCAAATTATTGAAATAGCTACACAATTGGGTACTTATGATATTTCTAATTTACCTTACGAGGATTGTTGCAGCCTAATTTCTGGAGCCAATCCTATGACCAAGGGGAGAGAGTACTTTTTGCATGCCCACGAGTCTAAGTTCAACTTCCTTGAGATTGAACAACAAATGCTTGAGGATAGCATAGTAAAATACTTTAAAGCATAATAGTTTAGCAAATTGCAATAGCGATAGGAGATTGGAGATTGTGGTAATCGCTTCGCAATAGTACTCATTAGTACAAAGGTTATTCGAATAATGACTATTTCCCTCGAACTTACACTTGAACTTGGTACTTGAACTAAGTTGATTATTAATACTATGTACCATTTACTATTTACAATCTGTTAATCTTGATTTTCTATATTGCTAATCGCTAAATTTTGTAAGTGCAGTGAATTCCAAATCTGCACTTTTTTTTTAATTTAAATTATTAATCTATTGAATTATGAATAGTTTTTTATAAAGTTGATATATTTATAATTTAAATTAACTCTATGATAAAAACAAAACTATTTTTATTGTTATCATTGTTATTTGTATTTTTAAATTTTACATTTTCTGAAGAAAAATGTGAACTTGAAAAAGTATATAACTTAAGTCTAGTAAAAGATGTTTATATTTCTCAATATTCTGATGATGTTCTTCTTACAGTTATGGATAATTGAAAAGAATATATATTCGATGATTGAGTAAAATGAAAAAATTATGATTCTATAAGAAATTTGGTATTTTCTCCAGATTGAACTAGTTATTCTTATATAGCAAATCTAGGCTGAAAGGATTTTGTAGTAAAGGATTGAAAAGAATGAAAAAAGTATGATTTAGTTCTATCTATATATTATTCCAATGATTGATCGAGTTTTTCTTATTTAGTAAAATCAGACTGAAAAGTTTATATTGTAAAAGATTGAATAGAATGAGAAAAGTATGATTCAGTTAATTTTTTGCCACATTCTCCCAAATGAAATGATTATGCTTATAAAGTGATATTAGATTGAAAAAATTATGCTTATAAAGTAGCATTAGATTGAAAAGAATTCGTAGTGAAGGATTGAATTGAATGAAAAAAATATGATAAGATTTGACTTTGACGATATTCATCAGATTGAAAATCCTTAGCTTATATAGCAAAATTATATTGAAAAGAATTTGTTGTGAAAGATTGAATTGAATGAAAAAAATATGATAAGATTTGATGGCTTGATTTTTATAATGATTGAAATAGTTTGGCTTATATAGCAGAGTTAAATTGAAAAGAATTCTTAGTTCAAGATTGAGTTGAGTGAAAAAAGTATGATTCAGTGGATTGATTTCTGTTCTCTCCTGACTGAAAAAGCATTGCAATTGAAATAGAATCAACTGTAAAATCATTTTTTTCAAGTAAAGATCTAATGTTTGTTGTGAAGGATTGAATAGAATGAAAAAAGTATGATTCAGTTTATTGATTAGTATATTCACAAGATTCAAAAAGTTATGCTTACATAGCTACAAAAAATTTAAAAGAGTTTGTTGTGAAAGATTGAGTTGAATGAAAAAA
>JAZHDC010000010.1:0-8208 GCA_036541305.1 Candidatus Absconditabacteria bacterium | reverse complement strand
TCATAATCACAATACAAATTATTGTAATATTTATTTGAATTACTCAACGAATAATAATTCTTACTATCTGAGCTATCATAATATTTATATTCTTTTCAATATTTATAGTAATCATTAGGATCTTCTACTATTATTGGATTCCGAGAAGTCGTTCATTTTGCATCTTTATATTCACTATAATAATAAGCATTTCAAAATTGAATTGAAAAGGTTACAATTAATGACAAAATAAATATTGATAGTACTTTTTTCATTTCTTTGTTTAATACTCTAAAAGGTTACTAATAATTAACCAAAATATAGAATATGTCAAGTAGATTTTGAAAATATTTTTTTTGGACGCAAACTATGTACAAAAACAGCTGAGTCTAATTTGATTAGAAAAAAAGTGCACGTTTAATGTTGAAATCTAAAATCATCGAGTATAAGAAAGGTTTGTAAGAAACAAATCCAGATTGTATGTTCATTTTATTACTTCAAATATTTTGGTTCAATTCATGAAAGATTTCTGTAGTTCTCAAGAAGAACTTAAAAGATAAAAATTGGGAGAATAATTGATTATATTCTTAAATTTCGAATTCATTTTTTGCTTATCAAAAATATTATTAAATGCAGAAAGTGTATTTCACCACAATAAAGCATTACCTTCTACAGACTCTTGTATATAATCATTAATAAATAATACAGAATTTCTGATTTGATTTGAATTTTTATTTATTAAGAATCACCGTCATTTCACCATATAAGACTGTCACTCCTGTATAAAGTTATGCACAATTAAATCATCAGCTCTTACTTTTCAATTTGTAAAATAGGTTTGATAAACATCTAAATCCGAAAGAAATCCAAAAAAAGCATCAGCATTGTTGTTGGACATCAAACATACTTTCTTATATAGTTCACATTTATTATTTTTATTTTGGTGAATATTTACTAAATTATTGAACTTTGAACTTGACCAAACATTAAATGTTTTTGGATCAGCAAAATCTAAGAAGGTCTTCAGAATAGATTGATTTGAAGTTAAACTTGATTGAAATAGTAAATTATACATTATCGCAAAATAATCTTCAAATGGTTCTTTTCAGACTTTCAATAAAAATCATTCTTTTAGTCCTATTCAAAACAAAAACTTAATTTTAAATCATCAGCTCTGATTAGAAGTCAGGACAGTCTCTTTGATTTTTGATAAAGTAAGTGGCTTATCTTCATCATACAATCATGATTTAGCAATTGTAACAAATGGATCTATTGAATAAGGTATAAAAGTATAATTATCATTATCTACTAATCAAGAAAAGATACGATTAAACAATCAAGAAACATTATTTTGAGCAAATTGTAACTTGTAAGCAAAACTTGTATAATTATTTAATTGAGTAGTAGGAATCATAAAAATATCTATATTTGAATTTGTTCATGATAAATACTTAGATAATGATTTGTAGTATTCATTTATATCATCATAAGTTTTGATAATCAAAACAACGTCATTTTTAGCTTCATACTTAGTTTTAAATTTATTTAGATTAAAACTTGAAAATATTGCAGGCATGTGCAAATAAACATTATTATTAGCTTGACTATTTTCATCGATTAGAATTGTAGATCATGTATTTACTAAATCATTAATTGACTCCTGTCAAGTCAATTGAGATATAGTTTGAGTGCTATCATCATCAAGATTGTCTCATGTAAATCAAGTTTCATTTGTTCACAAAATCGAAGCTGATCATAGATCATTTATATCTGAGTTATTTCATCACAAAAAAAACAATAAAGCATATCACCATACTCATACTATTCACAACACAAACATAATTATAATTATAATTCTGGCTTTACCTTTCATTTACTCTATTGTATATGATTTTAAATATCAACTGTTTTTGTTTGCTTCTATCAACTCTCATAGATATATAAATATTGATCAAGAATATATTAGTGAATTTGATAAAACATAAGCATCTAATTTTGGTTTTCAAAACAATATATATACATAGTTTCAAGAATAAACATAAATATAATTTTGTCAAATCTTAGTTGTCAATTTGCTTGCTATTGATTCAAGAACCAACTTCTCTATATCATCATTATAATTCAAATCTCATCACAATTGTATCAAAACTTCATTAGTATACTTCAAAATAATATATCAATCAAGTTTAATTAATTTGGTAAATAAAGTCTTAAGAACATCTTTATCAAAATTCGAAGAAAGTTTCAAAACATTTTTATTAAAAAAATCTAAATATGATAATATATTATTGATTTTGTAAATTCTGTCAGAAAGATGCAATGTAAGAGAAACTAGGAAATTTCTCAAACTATTAATATCTAAATTGTCTAAATATTGAGGACTTATAACATATACCTTGCAATCAGAAAAAGCTTTAGCATCTACCGATTTTGGAGAGTTTTCTAAAAAACTTTTTTCTCATATTATCTGTCATTTTCATATTTCAAAAATATTAATTCAATTTACACTTAAATGAATTAGTCAATCGTCAATATAATATAAGTTCAAATCTAAACTATCACTACTAAACAATACATCATTTTTGTTTAGAGTAATTAATTTTCAGTTATTCTTAATCAACTGGCTTAAATACTCTTTTTTCATTAGTCAAACTATCTAATAAAACATTAAATGAATCTATATTTTTGATTTTTGAAATAACAACCTCTTTGGAAAGTAATCATTCTGCCACTAAGTGAGCTAATGATTGATCCATAGTTATCATTCAGTGTTTTCTTGAAGTTTCAATAATTGAGACAATTTGTGGTATTCTTCTCTCTCTTATATTATTAGCAATTGCAGATGTATTTACCATAATTTCTCTTGCAGCAATTCTAGAATCGTTATCTACATTTGGAAATAGTCTCTGAGAAATAATTAACTCCAAGCTTAAACTTAGTTGAACAGCGATTTGCTCTTGTTGATGTGGAGGAAAAACATCTATAATACGAGTAATAGTCTGGGCTGAATCTATAGTATGTAAAGTAGACATAACAAGGTGTCAAGTTTCTACCAAAGTCAAAACAGCAGAAATAGTCTCCAAATCTCTCATCTCTCATACCATAATCACATCAGGATCTTGTCTCATTGCGTATTTCATTGCATTTCACCAAGATTTACTATTTTTTCAAATTTCTCTTTGTGTAATCAACGCTTTCTTCTTATTATATATATATTCTATAGGATCTTCCAATGTTATAATATGACAATTTCTATTGTTGTTTATAAACTCTACCATAGCTGCTAAACTAGTTGACTTTCAAGATCAAGTTGGTCAAGTAACCAAAATCAATCACTTATCTTTTAACAAATAATCCCTAATTGAGTAATCAAATCAAATATCCTCTAAACTTGGTGGGTTAACAGAAATTTTTCTAAGAGCTAATCTAATTCAATCTTTATCTTGGTAAGCATTTATCCTAAATCTTACATTTTCAATACTATAAGCTGCGTCTACTTCATTTCAGTCAAGCAATGAATCAAGCATTTCTACAGAAAGAAAATCTTGCATAAATCACCATATTTCATCCTTCTCTACTATAATATCTTTTACTAATTGTACATTTCAAGAAGCTGTTCTTACATACATATTATCTCACTCTAGTATGTGTATATCTGATACATCAACATCAATCAACTTTTTTAGAATATCATATAATTTATTATATTTGAAATTATTCATGAGTAATTATAAATTATAAACTTTTTTATTATATTCAAATTAGGATATAATGTCAAATAAATATGTATAATTAATTAGTTGACATATAGTAAAATATATTCATTAGATCAATTTAGATATTAATATTTTGAAGGCTTTCATATCAAAAGGCTTAAACAAGACTCAATCAAATCAAAGATCAATAAAGTGTTCATCTAGATGTTTTGATCAAGTTAAGGCAATGATTTTGCTATTAACTCATCTTCATTTCAAGTGATTAAATATAATTTCTCAATTAGTATCGTTTAAATGATAGTCTAATAGTATTATATCAAAGTTGTTAGTATTAACTATTTCATCAACAGATTTAAAAGAATCTGCTACCAAAACAGTATGATTATTTTTTCACAATAAAATAGAAGCAACATATTGATTAATTTTTTCATCCTCTACCAGCAAAACATTTAAAGGTTTGATTCTTTCTATTGAATCAGAATTAGATTCACTTTCTAAAGTATTATTAATTTTAAAAGGAATAGATACAGTAAACTTAGATCAATATCACAATTTACTTTCTACATTAATTTTTCAATTCATCATGTCTACAAATGATTTAACTAGACTTAATCACAGTCCTGTTCATCAGTATTTAGGATCATTGCTGTTTCTTGCTTGAATAAACCTATCAAATAAAATTAACATTTTTCCCTTTGGTATTCATTCTCAAGTATCTGAAATTATAAAATCTACTATATATCATTGAGAATTTGAATTAACTATAACTTCAACACTAACTTCTCAATAATATGTAAATTTAATTGCATTTGAAACTAAATTATTCAAAATTTGACTCAAACGTCAAGGATCTCAAACTAACTTGATGTCGCTATTTCATTTAACAATAAATTTTATGCCTTTCTCTTTTATCATTGTAAAAAAAGTATTTTCAAGTCTACTAATTACATCATATAAGTTAAAATCAATTTCAATTAATGATAAATGTCAACTCTCAATTTTTCAAAAATCTAACAAATCATTAATCAATAAAAGCAATTGCTCTCATCAATTCTTAATAATATCAATTCCTTTATCAAATGAATCTTTATATGTTAACAACTCTATCCCTCACAATACTCAATTTAAAGGAGTGCGAAGTTCATGCGTTATTCAATAAATAAATTCAGACTTATCTTTATCTGCCTTTTCTGCAAGTAGCATGGCTTTTTCTAATTCAGCTTCTTTTTCTTTTATATCAGTTATATCTAATCACATATGAATCACTCATATTACTTTTCACTGTTCATCAATATTCGGAGTACTAATTGTATAAAATACTCTTCAAGTATTTAAAGTAATTGTTCAATATGATGTTACTCAAGTCTCAAAGGCTATTTTTGCAGAACAATTACTACAAGTAGTAATATGTTTTCAAGACGATGAAATACACTTGTGTCAACAAATGGATTCAACATCATTATTAGAAATATCCATAGAGGAACTGCTAGACCGAACTATTTTCATTCAAGGGTCTAAATAATTTACTATTAAATGTTTTCATAATGAATCTAAAATAAGTTTCATTTCCATTTGTGATTTGAAAAAATTACGCTCTGCGTCGCATTTAGCTAGATCAATTCATACACTAGATCACACAGACTCTAAAAGGGAAATAATTTTGCTATCAAAATAGTCATTATATTTACTTCATAAAGTCATCACTCATACAACATTATTTCAAGATTTTAAGGGAACAAAAATCATAGATTCAAATCAAGACATTGAATGACAAAATCACAATAATCAAGTTAAATCAGTAGATTTAATAAACTGTCTTATATTATTGATATACAAAGATCAATATTTTGAAAAAGACAAATGTTCTCAAGTTTGTCATTTTACAATTCTATGACAAATACAATTAAACTTCTCTAAATTAAAAAAATCTTTCTCAACTTCTACTTGTTTATTACTTAGTCAAATATTATACAATAATTCTAAATTTCAATTATCATCAACTTTACGAAAAAAAACTCAATCAACTTTTAATTGATTTTTAAGAATTGTTGAAACATCTCATAAATGAGAGATCTCTGAACTATTTCTGTAATTCAAAATATTTAATACTTTATTTAATACATCTTTATATATTTGATCAAATTTGGAATCAGAAATATCTTCTAAGATTATATAGATTCAAGAATCATGATTTTGTGGATTTACATAAGATCAAGAAATTTTGAAATATTTTATTTTTCAATTATCTAAATTTGATTCAAATTCTAGTGATGAAGAAATTCATTCGCGTGATATTATCAACTTACTTAGCAATAAAAAAGAATTAGAGAAATCATTATTTAAATCTATCAAAGAGGTACCAATTAATTTGGAATTAGAAATATTTAAAACATCAGATATTATTTTATTAGAGTGTATCACTTTACCATTTCAATCAATAATTAAAACTCAAAAATGAGCATTCTCAATTAAAGAATTGTTTTTTGTTTGCTCTTCATGAAGTTTAATTTCATACTCAATCCTTTGTATTGTCACTTTGTAAAGTCTAGAAACTCTATTTAAATAAATTAAATCATTTTCTGAAAAACCATTTAAATTATTGAAAAAAACAAATCTTCACTCATTAAAATTTAAAACTATATAATTTTGAATTGTGATATCAATGGAATTATTATTTGTAGAATTACAAAAGGAACTTGAAATATCAAAATCAATAATATTATTGCTAATTACTTTTGATCAAAGGTTATCTGCGAATCATACTTGTAAAGAATTATTTTGATCTTTAAATAATATAAATCAACTATTACATGACAAATATAGTTTAATTGACTCATAAAAAATGTTAGAAATTTTTTCAATTGAAAGTCAAGCTTGAGATATTTTCAAAGTCAAATCTTCAAAATTAGACTCAATACTTGATTTATTATCCAATAATAATCTCTTTAATACATCTTTTACCTTATTAATTATAACATTAGTAATTCTTATATTTTTATTACTATCAATTTTTTCAAGATTTAACATCTACTTATACTAAAACTAAAATCTATTATATAAATTTAGAATATTTTTGTAATCTATTTCAGTATCATATAATCTGACTTCATCAATACCTCAATTATAGTATTCATATACAGGTCATCTTCATATAATAAGATTATTTATATTACTAATAGAACTATTATATGTTGCAAAATTAAAAACGCTATCTAGTAGTCAATTGAAGTAAATTTTAGACTCTCAAGAAGTGTTAAAAGTAACCACAACATGGCTCCAGCTATTACTTATAGTATTTGATGAAATATGATCTACTAAGTACATTCAAGAGGAATCTCACACCTTAAAATCAATATATCATCAAGTAATTATTGATATTTTATATCACATATAATTTGGATCTATTAGTCAATCCCATATAATTGTTTGATTATTTTCAACTCAGTTAGGTTTTACCCAAAAAGAAATAGAAAAACTTCAGGTTCAAAAATCTAATATACTTGAAGGTCATGCATTGATATAATCATCTATTCAATTTAGAGATAACCATTTTCATTTTACTCATTCGTCAAGACTAGGTCCATCAACAAATTCGTTACAGTTATGTAATGTTCAACTACTATAACAATAAAGATTATTTCAATTGCCAGAAAAATCATAAATACTTTCACCAGATAATTGATCCATTTCATAATATGCTACCATATCTTGTTTAAATCTTATAATACTATTTATTGAATTTTGTAAAAATTGATTTTTTCAATACTTAAGATTATAAGAGGCAGATATATTTGAACTAGTTCAATCTATATTTATTGATTTCAATCAATCTTGATTTGAATGTTTCAAAAAATATTGATTTCGATTATTATTTTTATTAATAAGTTTAATAGATATTATTGATCAAGTTTCTAAATTATTAATAGTTTGATCATCTAATACAGTTCAGTTGTACTCTCATCAATTTGATACATCAATTATTCTAAAATCTATTCATTGTTCGTTATTTCAAGTTACTGAAAGAAACAGACTTCAATTATTAATTATTGAATAAGTTCAAAGATCTAATTGAGAATTAGGAGGAATAAATCAATATAATCATAAATATTCACAATCGTTATCTTCTATTATTCATTCTTTTATACATAGTCAATTATTATTTCATATGTTATCTTGATTGTAATATCTGACATAGTCATTTGTTAACTGAAAGTTTTGAGTATATATTAATTCAGATTGTTTGAAGTAAGACAAAACATCATTATTAAAAACAAGGAAAAAATCCATACTAAACAAATAAAAACCAAAAAATAAAAATATAGTTACACAAAAAATCACAAATATGAATATCATAATATATTAATTATAAGATATAATGTCATATATTAATAAATTTTTTATTAAATGCAATTTGATTATTAAGAAAAAATGTTTATATTATATTAATTTAATAAGTATTGACTATTATTTACAAATAATTATATATATAACATCACAAACATAAACAAAGGAA
>JAZHDC010000009.1:0-8287 GCA_036541305.1 Candidatus Absconditabacteria bacterium | reverse complement strand
TTATACTCCTCAACAAGTGAAAGAGCTAGAAAGATCAATGCTTTTGCACGATATGGGTAAAATATGAACCCCTAATTCAGTATTACATAAAAATTGAAAGCTTAATGATGATGAATTTACCCATATGAGAAATCATGCTTCATGAACTAATGAAATATTACATGATATGCCTTTTATAGACAAGAACAATTCTAGTGTTTTAGATTGAGCATCTCAACATCATGAAAAATACAATGGAACTTGATACCCAAACAAATTGTCTTGAAATGAAATTAATGAATATGCAAGAATCGCAAATGTGGCAGATAGTTTTGATGCTATGAGTTCATATAGAGTTTACCATGATCCTATTAGTTATATTGATTCCTTAAATGAATTAATTAAATCAAAAGTTTCTCATTTTGATCCTGTTTTTGTAGATGATTTTATAAGTGTTATAAATGAATTTAGAATGTTTAGAGTGGAAGCTGCTGCAAGAAGAATAAGGAATCAAGTATCAAAAAAACAAAGAAATATTTAATATAATATAATAAGCCTACAATGAACGAAATACAAAAGATAATAGAGCAAGAGTGAAGATGAAAGAGTAAATGAATTTTGAATTGAATCAAAAAGTGATTGATAGATATATTATGAAGTGAAGATGAAAAGTATTTCGTAAGACAGCTATGAATAGACAGTGATGATTATAGATTGCTGAAGTTGATATTAAAAATGCTAAATAATAGAAATTATAAATGATTATGACCAAAGGAATCTAATAATTATACATGGAAAGATCTAAGAGAGTATGTAAGGATAAAAGATTGAAAGATAGAAAGTCTTTGAGATTTACTACCATATACAATGCCAATAGATATAAGTAAAGAAGATAAATGATTCCAAGAAAGAATGTTGTGAAGAACAATAATATCAGAAAATGAGGATGAGATATTTGGATATTGTGTGGAGCAAGATGAAGAGGTAAAAGATTGAATGTTAGGAAAATTTGGAGATATGATGGCAGTAATGTGAGAGTATATACCATATGATTTAAGATGAGCAAATATAGAAAAAC
Source organism: Candidatus Absconditabacteria bacterium (assembly GCA_036541305.1). Lineage (GTDB taxonomy): Bacteria > Patescibacteriota > Gracilibacteria > Absconditabacterales > Absconditicoccaceae > JAZHDC01. Next base: position 7,230 of record JAZHDC010000009.1, on the reverse strand, counting down.
AATTAGCATTTATCAAGAAGTTAGAAGCTTGAGATTATAAGTTTCACAAAGAAATATTAATAGGATGAAAAGTAAAATGAATAGAAAAAATACTTGAGTTGAAGACAATCAAAGTGAAACAATTACAACCTAAAGAGAAAACAAATAATGAGAATTTAGTTATAACAACTTTAGATTTAAGTGGTACAGATATAAAAAACCTTTGAAATTTAATACATGTTCCTTGATTAAATTTAAATTGATTACATAATTTTGAAGGTTTTGAGTGAGTAAAAGTTGTAGAATGATGGATAAGGATGAAAGATACAAATCTTGAGGCTCAAATAGATTTGCTTAGAAGATTATTAAAAGAAGAAATTGATGTTTATTGACAAGTAACAATAGTACCTAATAAACCATGACTAGAAAAGGCTTTAGAGGGTGTTGAAATAAATACAACTATGATTATAAACATGAAATTAGATTTAAGATGAATGCCTATGGAAACTCAAAAACCTTTCGATGAGTTAGTAGAGTCATGAAAATTGAGATTTATGAATTGATATGAGTCGGATAATGTGTATACCTCTTTACTTGATTTTATAGACTAATAATGATAAATTCTACATTTTGAAAAAAATCAGACTATTATTGAAAGAGTAAATGAATTTTGAATTGAATCAAAAAGTGATTGATAGATATATTATGAAGTGAAGATGAAAAGTATTTCGTAAGACAGCTATGAATAGACAGTGATGATTATAGATTGCTGAAGTTGATATTAAAAATGCTAAATAATAGAAATTATAAATGATTATGACCAAAGGAATCTAATAATTATACATGGAAAGATCTAAGAGAGTATGTAAGGATAAAAGATTGAAAGATAGAAAGTCTTTGAGATTTACTACCATATACAATGCCAATAGATATAAGTAAAGAAGATAAATGATTCCAAGAAAGAATGTTGTGAAGAACAATAATATCAGAAAATGAAGAAGAAAAGTTTATTTTCAAAGTTTATTTGGACGATGATGAGTTTTCAGAAAGGCCTGGTCTAAAATTAGATCTAAGATGAGCAAACATAGAAAAACAATTAGCATTTATTAAGAAGCTAGAAGCTTGAGACTATAGTTTTTATAATTTAATATGATTATGATGCAAAAAATGAAACAAATTAGAAGGCATTGAAAAAATTCTTAATTTGAAGAGCATAAAAGTAAAACAACTTGATAAAGATAAAAAATGAGATGAAGATGACTGTGTAATAGTCCAAGTAGCATTAGATATGAGCAACACTGATATTTCTAATTTATGAAATTTAGAAATTACACCAAGTTTAATTTTGAATAATATGCCTAATTTTAAATGATTTGATTGAGTTAAAGTTGTTGAGTGACGAATCGAGTTAAAAAATTCTAATATTGAATCTCAAATAGATTTAGTTAGAAGAATTTTTGAAAAAACAATAGATGTTTATTGAGAAGTAGTGATAATTCCTAATCAGCCAGGATTGGAAAGAGCTTTAGAAAACCTTGATATTAAAGACCATTTTGTTTATTTAAATTTAGATTTGAGGTGAATGCCCTTAGAGACTCAGCAGCCATGGGATGACTTATCAATGTCTTGAAAAGTAACTTTTGTTAAATGATACTATTCAGATAATATTAAAGCTATTCAAACACCAATGTATGATATTTAATTATAACTACAATGAACGAAATACAAAAGATAATAGAACAAGAGTGAAGATGAAAGAGTAAATGAATTTTGAATTGAATCAAAAATTGATTGGTGGATGTATTGTATATTTAAAATTCTATAGTAAACTTTTTATCATAAACTGTTTACTATAAAAATCTTATTTTTTTCAAAAAATCAAATTATTTATTACTTGATTTCATTTTATCTAATAATATAATTCTATTATTTTCATTGAACAAAAACAAAATGGTAGAGTCAGTTTATATTCATAAATCTTGAGCATCACATTTGCATTGAAAAGCGAAATCTTTCAATTTATTGTTGGTACATATTGAATTCCTCGGAAATACGATCCATACGATGCTTATGAGTATTACAATCAGCATTTTTCTCAAAAGCAAAATATGCACATTATTGCCAGTAGTGCTTGAGCTTTGCCTGCTATTGAGATAGCTAGGAAGCGCCCTCAGAGTGGATGAAAATTGATTTTATTGAATCCAGCAATTACATTGAATAGTTTGCGGGGATTGTCTTTATCGATTATAGTGGTTTGTGGTACAAAGGACTGAGGTGAAAGAGCATTCACAAGTAATTGATATGATATCTGAAAAAATGTACAATTTATTGAACTCTATTGAGACCATAGTTTCAAAGGTCAAGAAAAGCCATTAAATGAACTTATATGAAGCTTATTAAATGATAATAATTAATTTAAGCCTTAACTTAGCAGTTTTGCAATAAACATAAAAAATTTGGTTTGCTAATTTCCAAGTTTTACCCTTCAAAAATATTTCATATGATATTCTATTTAGTTTTTTAGCTGAATAGGCTAAATAGTTTTAACCGAAAATATGCTTAAACAATGTTCTTTATTTTTTTAATATTTAATTATATTGACATTCTTATACTAAATCACTAGTATATATAAATTATATTTTTATTCATAATTAAACAAAAATGAAAAGAATAATATTAAACTCTTTTGTTGCTTCATTTGTATTCTTTGTAACTTGATTTTTATTGTTATATGTGGTAAAAGCACGACAAATTACTGATCCATGACTAATAGAAGAATCTCCTCTTTGATGATTGTTTGTAAATAGCTGAGAGACATTGACTGCTGCAAAGCGAAATGCATTAGTAAGTAATAGTTGATGAGTGAAAATGAAAGTTTATACTTGAAATACAGCAAGTGCTCATTCTACAACTTTTTCTCATGGTTTAGATCGGAATAAGATAGTCAATATATCCTGTATGACAAAATATTCAAATGACGAACAGTTTCAGAGTTTATGACGGCTATTAAGCGCTACTTATAATCGTTTAGTTTATTTCAATTCTACAACAGTTATACTACAACATACAAATGATCCTTTGCATCAAAATAAAGAGTACAGATGTGTATTGTTTTACACTAATTAAATATTTATTAGCTTCAATTGCAAATATTCTTAATCATAGATTTTTATATTTCAAAATAAATACTATAATAGTTTAAGTTAATAGGAAAAGACAAAGTAAAGGGGAATTGCTTAGCAATTAGCAGATAGCGATTGGAAATAGTAAATTGTATTAATAACCACAATATTCAATCTCCCATCGCAATCGCTATTTACAATCTGGACTTAATGTTCTACTCTATTATACAAAAGTGATGGAGTAAGATTGACTTTGAAATTTTTAGTGTCAAAGAACTGTTTGAATCATTCTGTGGTTTTAGTAGAATCAATTGCTGAGAACTGTTCATTGTTGTAAGTATTTTGAATTGCTTGGAATCATTCTATCAAGAATGGTGAAGACAATAATGCAATATTCTTTATTAGATAAAGTAAAAATTGTAATTGTTCAATTCAAAGATCTTTTTTGTCTTCATTTTTTAGCTTTGTCCAAGGTTGAGTTTCATCTACATACTTGTTTGCTAATTGTACCAATCCATACCAGTCTTTTAAGAATTTTGACAATAATCATTTATCAAAATAGTTTTCATAGATTTTAGAGTCAAATCAGTTGAATAGTAATTCTACTAACTCATTTTCTAATCAAATATTGTTAGCGATTTGTTTCAATAATTTTTCTTGCTCAGGTGAAACTTGAACAGTGTTTATTCAGTTTTTCTCTGATAACTTGGTTACTCTAGACACTAGATTTCACCATCATCATAGCAACATGCTGTCATATACTCATCTAAACCTTTCCCAGCTAAAGTCTCCATCATTACCAATGTTTACATCATAGAATAGATAGAAAATTATCGCATCTCTTCAATATTTTTCTACTACTTTCAGTGGCTCGACTACATTTCACAATGATTTTGACATTTTTTGTCAGTCAACAGTGAGATATCCAGTACAGAATATGCTTTTTGGTAGTTCATATCAAGTGGATTTGAGCATTGCTGGCCAAAAGATTCCATGGAATCTCAATATATCTTTAGCCATTACATGTAAGTCAGCTGGCCAAAAATCTTCATCTCAGTTTTCACATACTGTAAGGTAGTTGAAAAGGGCATCGTACCAGATGTAAACAACTTCATCTTCTCAGTATGGAAACTTGATACGGAAATCATTTCATTTCCTAGATACAGAAAAATCTTCTAATCCAGCTTCTACAAAACTTTTTATCTCATTGAATCTAAAGTCTGGCACAATAAATTCAGGATTTTTTTTGTAAAAATCTTTTAGTTGATCTTCATACTTTGATAATTGGAAAAAATAGTTTTCTTCACTAATCACATTAGGTGCTTTTAGATGATCAGGGCAAAGTCATTCTGGAGTCAAATCTCAAGGTTTTTTGAATGCTTCACATCATACACAATAAAGTCATTCATATTTTCATTTGTATATATCTCAATTTTCATAACTTTTTACCACCATTTTTCTTACGAATTCGTGGTGTCTTGGCTCTGTAGTCCTTATATAATCAGTATATGTAATTTGTAATTTATCCCAATTATTTTTGAATGAAGCTGATATTTCATCTAAATAACTTAGTACCTCTTTTCATTCTGATTCAGCTTTTTGGATCATTTTTTGTCAGTTTTCATCAGTTCCAGTAGAGAATTTTACTTGGTATCAGTTCAGTCTTTTGGCTCTAGCAATAACATCAGCAATAAAGCTGCTGTATGCATGTCATATATGAGGATCTCAATTAGCATAATATATTGGAGTAGTTACATAATATTTTTTCATTACTAATAATTACTTATAAAACTTATCAAATATAATGGAAATATTCAATTTATCAACAGATATTGCAATCTAGCAAATAGGAAATGGCAATAGGAGATTGGATATTGTTGTTGATTATCACTACTATGTTCTATTTACTATCGCAATATGCTAATTGCGAAGCAATTAATTATTACCTTGAAATATTTATTGAAAAAACTATTATAAGTAAACATATAGATTTTATTTATTTTGAATAAATGAGTTTTACTCAAAAAAGTATACTAAATAGTTCCAATCTAAAAAAGTGGATAAAGAACTTTGTGAAATTGTCAATAATTATGATTATAATTACTGTATTCATAGTATGATGAATAAATATTTACATATGGCTTTATTCTAGGCCTTATATTCAAGAGAATCCTAATGCATTATTACATACTGATATTTGATTGATATTGGGAGCAGCAGTGAAGTGAGATAAACTATCTGATGTTTTGAAGGATAGAGTAGACTCGGCAATTAAATTATTCCATGATTGAAAGTTTTCTATTTTTTTGGTAAGTGGTGACAACTGAAGCAAATACTACAATGAAGTAATAGCTATTAGAAAGTATTTATTGTCAAAGTGAGTTCCAGAAGAAAAAATATATTTGGATTATGCATGATTTGATACTTATGATAGTATGTACAGAGCAAAGCATATTTTTTCAGTAGATAAAATGATTATTTTTACGCAATGGTTTCATTTACCTAGAAGTGTATATATAGCTAGAAGACTCTGAATAGATGCACAATGATATAGCTCTGATTTGCATGAGTATAGATATGCAACTTATTATCAATTTAGGGAAATATTTTCTAGAATAAAAGCATTTACTGAAGTGGAAATAACCAAATCAAAATCTAAATTTTTGTGAGAAAAAATTAATATATACAAATAAAAATATAAAACCAAAATAAGTGCAGTTTTGATATAAAGCTTAAATTATAATATATAAGCAAATATCTAATAGAAATTCTCTAATCATAAAATTTCCAAATAAATTAGATTATTTTAAGTAATCAATCATTGTATCAGATTTTTTTTAATTTTTTGTGAAAACCATAGTGAAATAAGTCCCACCGTCTACACTAGATCAAGCATATGTCTCACTATATTTACCATCTGAGTCTGGTCAAGCAGCTTTTATGAAAGTTAGTTTATTTCATTCAAGTTTGAACTCATAATATCAATTTCATTCAGCCTCATGTACTTTCAATATATTTCATTCTAGAGTCCAAGTATCTTCAGAGAACATTTCTTCATCGTCAATTACTTCAATTTTTCAATTATCTAAAAATCTAATAGTAACAGGTAGGCTTTGATCATTTCAATCAGGTGAAGTCCAATTCATTGCTCAAGATCGAGTTCATTCCAGTCAACCTTGAGGTCTAGATTCTGCGGGAATCTCATCTTGAGGAATGTCAATAATAGGAGTTTGTTCATCATTTGTATCTATATCAGAACTGTTTGTAGAAATAGGAGTTTGTTCTATAGTTGTTTCATCTTCATTTGCCTTATCCTCTATTCATAGTATTTTTTCTATCTCTTCCTTAGATTCATTATCATCATTATTTAGTCAAATATCTTCTATCCACTTATCCAATTCTTCTTCAGTCAAAACACTTACTTTTACTGTTTTTTGTTCTTGGGGTTTTTTATAAACTGGAAGTTGTATTCATACTACTTTTCATTCTTGTGCACTAGTTCTGAAATTTTCCAATCCAACCATTACTGCATTGAACTTTTCAAATTTGGTTTTCATATTTTCTGGAAGTGAGTAAATGCTCAAAACACTTGCAACCGGTTCTGTTACAACGCGAGCAGTAGATACAATTTTGGAAATTTTGTTGTTGTCTCATAAGGCAATTTTAGAAGCATCATCAGTTACTTCTAATGTAAGGTCTGCTCATCATACTATAATTGCTGTTTTGGTAAGAGTAGTTGCAGTTGCAAATCATGCAGCTCAACCAGTTACAGCTATTCATCATACAAATCATATTACTTTACAACTATCTTTGATTACTGTTGCAGCTGTTTCCAATGTCTTGAACGTATCTCATTCTGCATTCCAAACATCTGCTTGTATTTGATTTTGAGTATTCTGAAGTATTTTGTAGGCTAATTTTGCATCTACTCACAAATGTTTTGCTAAAGTTGCAATTTTTTTACCTGCAGGTGCTTTGTCAAATACATTTGATACTTCTTGAGCATCATAAGCATTGGCTTTACTCCAAAAATTATAACTAGCTGATTCTTGGGAAAATTGGTTTCATTTGGACCTTTAATTATAATTCAAAAACCGACACTAATAATTATAATAAAATTGCCGCTTTA
>JAZHDC010000008.1:0-8411 GCA_036541305.1 Candidatus Absconditabacteria bacterium | reverse complement strand
TTGTCACAAATCACTAATTCTCCTTGAATCTCTACTTTTACTCATCCATTGAGATAAAGTCAGAAAAGCAGCAGTTCACAATACTGCAATAATAGCTATTACTATGATCAATTCTATCAATGTAAAACTCTTCAATAATTTACGAATTTTCTTTGCCATAAATTTACCATTTAATATATAAATACTCAAATAATAAAAAAAATATTTGTGATTTCAATAGATTTATTTGAAATAAAAAATAAAATAAATATTAATAAGTATTATAACTTAATTATCTATCATGAATTACTGCAAAAAATTCGAGCTTATATACAATAAAATATTAGATTATATCAAAACTAATAATACTGACTTTTACTCTTTCCCAGATAAAAAATTCAAACTACCAATATCTGATGCTATCTTTTGTCTTGAAGATAAAATTAGAACTTACAAGTTTTATCTTGCAATTGAAAACTATATAGAAACTGTAAAAAAAGAAAAAGATAATCTAATCGTAGTTGACGCATGATCAGGAACCGGTGTCCTATGAATTTTTACATTATATTTGTGAGCTGGTGAGTGTATATTTTTAGAAAACAATCCATACTCTCTTTTATTGAGCCAAAACTTAGCTACTAAATTGTGATATTATAATTGTGAATTTATTTTAGCAGACGCCACCAATATAAAATTACACAAAAAATACGATTTACTAATTAGTGAAACCATAGAGGCCAACTTGTATAATGAAGACTTTACAAAAATCATCAATAATTTAACTCAGTTTTGAAATAAAAACAGCGAAATAATTCCTCAAAAAGTAAATGTGAAGATATTCCAAGAAACAGATACAGAAAAAATTGAAATATTTGCATATGAATTTGACTGCAAACAAGGCTTCCAAAGAAGAAACATCTTCTTGACCAATGAATCAGTAATAAACATATATGTAAAAATAGATTTAGTATTATTTAACCAAATAGTCATAAAATCTTGAGAAAGTCCTTACTTCCTAAATGAAAAAACTTTTGACTATAAAAATCTAAAACACCCTATATTCAAATTCTATTAGATGTTAGATAATTACTACTTCCTCTTCTATTATTATTCAAAACTTATCATAAACCTTTTCTTTAGCTAAATTTGCTATATTTAAAATATTGTTAGAGTCTTTATTGTCGTAGTTCACAATAAAATTTCAATGTTTTTCAGAAATTTTTACTCAATTCTGAGAAAATCATCTTAGTCAGCACATGTCAATTAGCCATCAAACTGGTATTTTAACGCTATCCACTCACTCTAGTCAATTTGGATTAAACTTTTCAATAACATTATCTTTTATTTTTAAAATCTTATTTATTGATTCACTATCTTTTTGAACATCAAGAATATTACTTTTGAAATAAGATCAACAAGTTTTGCTACACTCATGATTCTTCAGTCTCCAATTCATATAATAATCAGTATTTTCACAACAATAATTTGTATCGAAATCAAACTGAAATACTATTTCTAGTAAAACGATTTTTCTTCACTTTAAATTAGAATTTCTATATTCACATGTATAATTTCTATTTTCAACAATTGTTCATGTTTCATCAATATATTTTATTGTATGTACATATTTTCACATTTCTACTCAAAAACTTCAAGCGTTACCAATAACAGCTCATCCAACAGTTCAAGGTAATCAATAAACCGGATTCAAAACATTTGAATTGAAGCTATCTTTAACTCGCTGAACAAGTCTTATCAAACTTTCTCCAGATTGGACTTTAACATATCCATATCATAAATATTCTATTCATTTCAACAAATTCCTTACAAAAAGACAATCTTCGTAATCTTTTTTTGTTAACAAAACATTACTTCATCATCATAAAATGAAAAAGTTTGAATTATAATTTTTACAAAGTTGATCAATTTGTGAATTATCAGTAAGATTAATAATATTTTCTGCATTATTTTCTGTCCCAAAATATGTATATTGACCTATATCCATAACATTTTATTTATTCTAAAAAATCTTATTAACTTCTATTGAATTTCAATGAATAGCAACAATTTCAACCGTATCTCATCATTTGATAACAGCTGATGAAACTATTTCATAGTATGTGCCATTTATATGGATTGTAACTTCTCCGTCCCTTAACTGCACTATTGTATGTTCTCATATTGGGAGATTATCTTGTCTTATGTTTGTTGGATGAAAATAAGGATCTAATATTGTCTTGAATAAAACAGTAAGAATTACGCTGAAATATAAGTAAAAATAAAATAGATATCAATCTACAAATTTTACTATTCAGTTTTCTACCATATAATAAAAAACTACTGCCGTAATTGCAGAAGGCAAAAAAATGAAACTTTTAAATGAAAAAAATTCCATAACTACTAATAGAATTCATAGATAAATCCAATTAATTCAAATATCCATAATAATTACTTGATTTCTAAATTAGATTTTGATTTTGTAAGGTTGAGTTTATCAAAAACAGAATCAAAATCAAGTGTATCTTTATCAGTTTTAAATAATCAAAATTCTTTTCAGTTAAGAATAACTAACCAACCTAATAAAACGTTTAATCTTCACATATACTGTGGAGGAACATGGTAATTTTCATTTAACTTTGCAATTAACTGGTCACAAATAGTAACCAAATCAGAGATTTCACTTTTATTTCACTTCATATTTAGCTTTATAATTTCACTATGTATCTCCAAATCATGAATTTCTAAGACTTTTGTTATTCTTTGATACAAATTATTATAAGATATCTTATATCAAGATTCATTTCATTTTAGATACTCTAAAACTAAATTCTCAATATCTTTTTTCAAAAAACTTGAACTTAGTATTTTTTTCAACTGCTCACTTTTATTTGTATCTAGGACTTTTTTTCAAGGAACAAAATTGATATCATTCTCTCAAGTAAAAGCTTCAGATAAATTGTTTTCTAAAGTTGTTATATTTGATTGGTATGATTCATCATTCAAGTAAGAATTTGGAATAGACAAATCCGTACTGTTTTCAATTTCATATGATTCCTCTACTTTTTTGGTTGTTAGTTGTTCAGTTAGTGTTTTTATTTCTTGTAAAATCTTTACTTCATCATTAACTTCTGCTATTTGATTAGATTTTATAGAAGTATATGTTTTTTCATCATCAACAACTTTCTTAACAACTATATCTGATCATCTATTTTCCAATATTTTCTTCTCTCAATCAGTTGTTATCTTCAAATCCATTTGATTGTTTGTATTTTTTGATTCAATTTGAAAATCTTTTGTCTGAATAATAATGTTGTCATTTGAAGTTTCTTCAGATTTAACTTCAAAATAATCTCAATAAACTAGATTGATAACAAAATTCTTAACTCAATCTGTTTCTCAAAGAAACTTTACATCAAATTTTGCAGGTCATATAATAGTAGCCTTGATTCAATCATTTACCATAAACTTAATTTGGGCAGAATTTAGCAATAGAATAGTATCTCAGTCATATATTTTGTCTGTCTTGATTTCTTTTCAATCTTTTAGTACTTGTATCTCTCACTCTACTTCGATTATTTCTCAAATATAATCAGCAAGTACTTGGTTCAAAGTATATTGAGGCTTTTCTTCAATAAGAAATCATCAACTTAAGTATGAATAATTTATTTTATCTTCATTTTCTCAAATCTTAATTATTGGTCCAAAAAATACTCACCATAAGAAAATCAATAATATTGTATATGTTGAAACCTTCCAATAAAAAGTAGATCTAGTTAGAATAGATTTTTTATTTCAACCTAAAAGAATCGACTGATATATTCTCATTTTTTGAGCATCAGTAGTTTTGATTTCTTTTATATGGTTAAAATATTCTTCTATTCTCATAGTAATTATTTCTAATTGAATATAAATCTTCATCATATAAAACGATTGAATTTATATTATGTGACAAATTATACTTCAATTATTTCAATTTTTGCATCTTCCATCTTTTTTTGACAGCTTGCTGGTATTAAAACTTTTGTAAATCAGGCAATTGTAAACATTATTCATACTATTTTAAGTATGTCAGCAATGTAAACATTATTTTGTGGATTATCCTTTAAAGATGATGCAGCAAAAATAATAATAAATATACCAAACAACACATTAGTAGTTTTTGGTTTTGGTAAACATATTGGGTATATAGCAAATGCTAAAATATATAATCATATACAAAATACAATTATATAGAAAAACATTTGCATATTCTCATTATCAGTTATTATTGCGTTACTTGTATAAAGCTTTATTAAATATCCAATTAAAGATCATCATATAACAAATCTTAAAACTCTTACAACATTATCTCTCATCAAATTAATATAAATAATAAAATTGGATTATACAAAAAACAATTATTTTTTCAATAATAAATTACCATAATTGTTATTAACAATTAACCTTTTAAAGAATTTATTAATGATTTTAAGGTTTTCATGTTCTCTTCATACTTTTCTCACCTTTCATTTTTTTGAGTTTTTGTTCAATACTGAAAGCTACTCATCATTTTATAAACATTTTTATTCCACTGGAGATCTGAATACTCTATTCACTTAATGTTTTTTAATTCTAATCTTATTAGTTTTCAATTTTCAAAAAAGTCATCTCTTCAGACATTATCCATGTCAGAATCCTTAATTATAGATTCTAATATATTATTTGGCTGAAAATATGGCATAGTTGCCAAAATAAGTTTGTTAACTATTTCTAATTTATCATGTGGATAATTATAATATAATAGAAAATCGTTTACAAGTGGAGAGAAATTAAGTCTTTCTTGAAATCCCCAGTCTCTTTTCTTGGAAAACATTTCAAGTAAATTTCTTGCCATAGGTTCATTATTATCATATTGGTACAAAAAGCCTGTATCATGAAATAGCGCTCATAATTTTACTAATTCTGAAAGTTCTTGATTAATGTTTTCTTTATCACAAATATAAATAGACCTTTCATATACTTCAATTGTATGGTCTAAATTATGAAAACAATATCCTTTATCCTTTGTATCCTTAAGTAATAGTAAAACATATTCATAAGCTTTTTCTACAATATTATCGGAAGACATTATCGACTAATTACAAGTAATAAATATTAAGATTCTCATTATCTAATAGTTTTTTATTTAATGATAGCTTATTATAATTAAATCAAACAATTTGTCCAATTTTAACTTTTGAAATAAATACTGTATTTTTTTTTCATAAAAACTTTATTTTATCTAATATCAAATTGTCTAAACTTAAAAAATCAGAAAATATTATAATAACATGTTTTCTAGTAATAGCTTTTTGTATATCTAAAAATGATTCTAAATTAGAAATATATCTTTGAGGATAATTTTTCAATTGACTTTTGATATTAGAAATTTGACTATAAGCTAAAATCTTATTGTTTCAAATTTTGCTTTTAGTTAGTGACTTTTTTTTGAAATCGTATGAAAAAGAATTTATCTTAGCTCAATATTTTTTTGCTAAATGAAATACGTCAATAAATTCATCTGCTACTATATCAAGATTTTGATAGTCTTCTCATCAAAACCAATTTCTATTTAAGTCAAAAAAAACATCAATATTCAAATCTTTTTCCTGCCTAAAAATATTAACGAATAATCAATTATGCTTTGCTGTCAACTTCCAATTTATTGCCTTATAGTCGTCTCATTCTTCGTATTTTCTAAAATCTGAAATTTCCATTCAATCTCACTTGAAAAAAGACTTGAACGTTCAAGTCAGCTTTCATCATATTAGTTTTCTTAATTTGTACTCTAATCTATTCATTATTTCATTCATTAAGTATTTTTAACAGTTGATCTTTGTCGTTCCAATCTCTTTTTCAAAAGTTTGTTATTTGGATTTTCTCATGTCACTTTCACGCTAATAATACAATGTCTCATGGTTTAGCTATACTTACAGCCATTTTCAAGGCAAACTCTCTTTCAGGCAAAATATACAATCAGTTTCATTCCTTTCTAGTTACTCAACTAAGAATTTGGTTTATAATTTCGTATCTATCTTCTTTATCTGGATCATCATCAGTAACTATTATATAATCTGATAACTTATCTACTATTTTTCACATCATAGGTCTTTTGAACTTATCTCTCAATCAAGGTGCTCAAAATAGTGTAATAATTTTTCAAGATCATTTAACTTGATTAAGGTATTTCAAAACACTATCTAATGCATTGGGTGTATGAGCAAAATCTATAAAGTAATGAACTCAATTGTGTTCTACTCTTTCCATTCTTCAAGACAATGAAGAAAACCCATCCAATAAAGGAATTAATTTATCAATTTTTATTCACAACAAAATTCAAGTTGCTATTGCAGCTAAAGAGTTGTAAACATTAAACTTTCACAATAATCTAATATTAAAAGGATAATCCTTTCATAAGTATTTTACCTTAAATGAAGTTCAGTCGACTCTTTCAACAATAGATTCTGCTTTTAATCATGCGTTCAATACTAATCAAAAGTCCATCATTTTATCAAAAACCAAATCTTCTGACCACTTTCTTCAATATTCGCTATCCTTAGGTAATACTGCATATTTTGTGGATTTTGGATTTTTTAAGATATTCAAAAATAATTTTTTCTTTGTTTCAGCATAATTCTCTATTGTTTTATGATAATCTAAGTGCTCAGAACTAATATTAGTCAATATTCACAAATCAAAATCAATTCAATGAAATCTAAATTGATCAAGTCAATGAGAACTAACTTCTAACACAACATACTTACATTCTTTTGCTTTTGCTTGTGACAAAACTTTTTGCAAACTAGATGGATCTAATGATGTCATTTTTGACTTATTAAAAATATCTTCATCTCAATACTTAATATTTAATGTAGTAACTAAAGCACACTTTCATAAAGAATTATTTATTATATGATGAATTAGATTACTAGTTGTTGTCTTTCAATCAGTTCATGTTATTCAAATAACAAACATATCTTTTGAAGGATTTCAATTAATGGCTGATGAGTAAGACGCTTTCAGTTTCTTATAATATTTGTAAAATAGAGTATTTCTAATAAAGTTTTTCATACTAAATATTAAATATTAAATATATTGTTTATAGCTATTTTAATTATTATTTCAATAAATTATAGAAAAATAAACAATAAAAAAAATCCCTGTTAATAAGGGATTCTTTCAAAGGAGTGTGAAAATTATCTAACTCTCTTCTTGAAGTCTGATCCAGCTTTAAATGAAGGCAATGTCATTGCAGGAATTTTCATTTTAGCTCTTGTTCTAGGATTTACTCACATTCTAGCTGCTCTCTTAGAAGCTTTAAATGTTCCAAAACCTTGAATTCTAACTTCTCCGTCTTTTTTTACTCAAGTCATAACAGCCTCTACGAATGTGTTAACCATATCAGCTGCCATTCTTTTTGATACACCTAGTTTTTCAGCTATAGCTGCAATTAGTTGTGTCTTTGTCATTTTCTTGTACTATTTAGTATGTAAAAATACACAAGAATAATATTGGAAAATAAAGAGATTTCAAGAGTAAATTCAAAAAAAGTACACATATTTGAACACACACAACGCCTTTGTAATGTAAGACACCGCTACAAAAGCCACTAAATCACAAATTAAATCTTTGATTAAAAAAAATAGATTGACATTTTATATATAGCATTTTTAGTTTGTGTCAATATTTTCCTTTAACTTTTTCATTGCTCTTGAAATTCTTTGTCTAACATTATCTTCTGATATTTCTAAAATAATAGAAATTTCCTTATTTGATTTTTCTTCAATGTATTTTAGATAAATTATATCTTTGGAGATATCATCAAGATTATCTATAGATTTTTTAATCTTATCATATTCATAATCTGACTGAAGCAAGTCTAAAATATTCTCATCTGAAGCAAAGCTATTTTCTAGTTCTTCATCTGATTCTTTAGTATAGTTTGAGAAATGCTTTTCTTTTACTTTCTTGAAGTCATCTTTAATAGTGTTTCTAAAAATTGTTCGTAGCCAAGAAGAAAAATTCTTCATATATTTGTATTTTCACAATCAATTCCAAACCTTCAAATAAAAATTTGAAACTATATCTTCTGCATCTGAATCACTTATAAAATAATTTGATTTTAAATAACGATAAAAAATGTCTACTGTTTGTAAGTATAATTCATTAAAAGCATTTTTGTCTTTACTAACTAACTTTTCTACAAATTTATCGTCAAAATTCATGGTAGTATTGTATAATTAATTTATTTAGAAAAGCAATATAATCTTCATATATTATATCAACCTTGATCCAAATCTGTATAATCTACATTAAAAAAGTTTTTTTCAGCGATTGATTCAATATTTTCATACCTGTGTACTAATGTTTGTATTTTAAACTTATCTAAATAACTCTCAAATTGTTTGCTACGT
>JAZHDC010000007.1:0-8372 GCA_036541305.1 Candidatus Absconditabacteria bacterium | reverse complement strand
TGGTTTTGGTTAAAAAAGATTCTAATGGATATTGGATATTTAAGTTTAATATTTATTCAAACTTAGTGTAATTATTTGTTCCATGCCATATATTTTTGTTTAATTCTTATATAATAACTATAAATTTGCAAAAATATTTGATTTTCTTATAATTATATTATATTTCTTTATAAAATAATATTTATTAATCCAAGAAGACACTAATAAAATTGACTCATTAGAGAATAATAAATTTGATATCGAATCTAAGGCATTATTAGAGTTAATGAAACAAAAACTTTCACAAATAGATTCCAAGAAAAATCCAATATCTTTGGATGATTTCTTGAAAGATAAAGAAAAAATTGGATTAGAAATGGTATTTGAGAATGTTTATGCACATTATTATACAATACTTAGTTGAAATTGAAAAAAATACTTAAATGTTGCTTTAGACTTAAAAAATGCAAGTAGAATAATTGATGTTTCTATTACAGATAAACCTAAATTAGAATGATTAGTAATAGTTATTAAATATATAAATAAATATTGATTACACCAATCAACGATCATAAATGAAGGTGATATGAAATTTAGAGATTTATTAACTTCGAAAACAGCACTCCCAAACATTGTAGATGTAATAGCATTCCCACAATAATATTTAATTTAATTATATACAAAAATGACAAATCAATATTATAAAGAAACAAATAAGACTGATATGAATCTAGATACTACCATTAGTCCTGATATGGAAAGATTATTGTTTGAGTTGAAAAAAATTACAGAATTATCAAAAAATAATAGTGTGAAAAAAACTTTTGCAGAGTATTTGTGAGACAAAAAAATTGAAGGTCAAAAAAAGATTTCATCAGATGTAGATGTAGTTATAGTGAAAGATAATGAACGTTCTGCTAATGAAAATTATATTGCATGCTTTAAAATTAACAATGCAAAAGAAATACTATCTTTTGATGTTGATTATGCAGGAAAATATGGTTCTACATCATTTACAATTTCATATATTGATAAAGATTGATTATTGGTAAATAATGTATTTGACAGTTCACATACTAGTACTTGATGGGGTAGTAACAAAATATTTACATATAGAGTTTTTGCAGAATAAATTACCATTTTTTCCAAGCAACGCAGTTTTGCTTAACATTGATATGTGAGAATCAAGGATGTAATATAGCTTCCTTGATTTTTTCTTTGAGTTCAGCAGGTTTGTAGTTTTCCATTTGGATAGTAAATCAACATCATGCAGATTTTGCTAATAACACTGGGTCTAATGGCGGAATTTTGTTTCCTTCAGGAGTAGACTTGGTTACAATATCCAAAGGAGTAGTAGCAGAAGCCTGTCATGTAGTAAGTGCGTAGTTTTCGTTATCAGATACAATATATGTAATATTTACATTTCTTCTGCAATTATGCAAAAAATGTCAAAGTCAGATTCAATATCAGTCTCAGTCTCATCATATAGCGATTACAGTCAAGTCAGGGTTTGCTAATTTTACTCAAGTTGCAAAGGGTAGTGTTCTTCCATGTAAAGATTCCACTCAATAAGAGTCTATATATTGTGGTGTTTTGGATGTGCATCCTATTCATCATACAATTACTAAGTTTTCCTTTGGTATTCATAGCTCTTTGATAGCGTTTTTTAGTGCTGCTAATGTCATGAATCATCCACATCATGGGCACCATTGTATATCATTTAGATTTGTTCTCATTTTTTTTCCTTTATCAATAAATCTTCTTGGTAAACTGGATATAGATCGTACTTTCTAATGGATTTGATTTTTTGATTCCAGTTATTTGATGTCAAATCTAGCTTACTCAAAACCAAATCTTGAAGTTGTCATGTTGCATTTTGTTCTACGAATATTAGGTTTTGTATATTATTTTCATTTTCTTCCAAAAACTTTTTTAATCTTTTGTCAAAAGGGGAAAGGATTTTGATGATAATAAGTCAGTATTGCGGTTTGTCTTGGATAAAGCTTTTTACTCCATAGGAGTTGAAACCAACGGTTATATATATATTTGAAGCTGCTCAGTTGATTATTTCATATCAGAAAAAACTTTCATTGAACTCATTTTCTATCAAAGTATCTAATTTTTTTAGTCTTTTGTCTGTCATTCTGATTTTATTTTGTGAATTTTCTACAGAAGCTCAATACTCATTGTGTTCGTATGAACTTGCTATAAATTCTCAATTTGGAGTTCAAGGAACAGTATAAGGTGATATTCAATTATCACTAAATTGGTATCTTGCAAAATCTTGAGATGGATTTTTTATTAGTTTTCATCTATCAATTTCTTGTGGAATAAGATCATTTTCACTTACAGAAACATAGCTTTCTGAGTAAACTTTTTCAGTAAGTACTATTACAGGATGTTGATAAATATCAGACCAGTTTAGTGCTTTACCAATAAGATTGAATCCATCTTCAAAACTACTAGGATATATTACTATTGGGTAAGTTTCACCAAAGCTGGCATTCAATCAATAATTAATATCAGATTGTTCTGTGAAGGTTGGAGTTCATGTAGATGGTCAAGCTCTTTGAGATAAAATATATACTCATCATATTTCTGCTTGATTTGCGAAACTAATTGACTCACTCATCAGAGCAAAACCTCAACCACTGCTTCCACACATTGATCTTTTACCAGCAAACTTAGCTCCAAGCATAGCCATAGCTACCGCAATTTCGTCTTCTCATTGATAAAAAACAACATTCTTGTCTTTGATGATAACCTCGATAATGCTACTTGCTGGAGTCATAGGATATGCTCAGTAAAAGTGCAGTCACGATGCAAGTGCCCCTTTAGCCAATATCTCATTACCAAAATACAAAGATTTTTTATCTTTAGGAGTAGTCTGGAAAATGTTATCTATTGAGGAATTGTAAGCGTTTTCTATATCATGAACATTTTTCTCAATAGAATCAGCTTTGTACTGAGTTTTTATCTTGTCAATAATTATCTGTTTTTCAATTCACAAAAGCTTCCCAATTAGTCCAATTGCATATGCATTTTGGTAGTTACATAGATTTTTTTCTATTTTGATAGAGTTTTTGATAGAGTAATTTTCTTGATTATTGTCTAAAGCATAATCATTGAAGTACATAAAATAATCTATTTGTTTGCTAAAATAGTATCAATTATAACTAATTGAAATAGTGAAAAGATTGTTTCATCACTTGATCACAGAAGAGTACTCCTTGTCACCAATTACAAAGTATCACAAATCAGCTAATATTTCGCAAACTAATGTTCAAGCTGTAAAAACTCATCCTCAAGCAGGACCTGATATTCATAATGTAATTCTCATATTTTATTATATTAGTAAACATAATTAATATAATCAATAATATCAATTTATCAACAGTAATTGCTACGCAATAGTTTGAGTTCAAGTACCCAGTTCAAGTTCGAGGTTCGAATATTTATTATTTCCCTAAGTACTAAGTACTAGAACTCAAACTCAAACTACATTAGTTCAAGTTCTGGTTTGAGTCTTTAGTTCAAGGTTATTCGAATAATTATTATTTCCCCTAATCCAAATCGTCATCCTCATCCAAATCCTAATCTGCTGAATAGCAATGGCGATTGGAGATTGGAGATTATAGTAGATTATTACAACTATGTACTATTTCCTATCGCTATCTGCTAATTGTGTAGCAATTCCCTATCGCAATCCGCTAATTGCGAAGCAATTACTGGGTACTTGGTACTATTTTTGTAACCATTATGAAAATATACCGTATAATATGTATAATTATATATTTTTTTGTCGATAAAATGGAAGATAAGAATTTGCAAATAGAATTAAACAAAATAATTGAAGAGCATAATGAAAAATTGTTTATTGAAAAAAAAAGACAATTGATATACAATATTGTCCTTTTTAGTGTGTGATTATTTTTGTTAGCTGTATCTAATTGATTTTAGTTGATTCAGTATACATGAGCAGGTGGTAAATTTAGGGGAGTGAATGATTTTCTTTTTATGTTCATTCATGAAAAAATTTCCTCAAACTTTTTTGGCCTGTATGTAAAGGTTCTAAAGATAGTTCAATTTTTAGTATGTTGATTAATTTTGTTTAGTAATGGCTTTGTAATGCTATTTGGTAAAGTTACAAATCCAAGTCAAGAAACAATTAAATCAACTTTTTCTATGTTGTGTTTTTTTAGTAGTTCATCAAGAAGATGAGCGCTACAATTTTCTACTTTTATCTTATCTTTGTATTTAGTTTTTAGTAAATTGGCATAACAATCATTTAGTTCAATAGTAATAATTTTACAGTCTTTATTTGCTTTTTCAACAATATGTTTTGTAAAACATCAAGTTCCAGGTCAAAGTTCTACTATACAACGAATATTTTGGAAATCTATGTCTTCAATCATTTTTTCTGATAGGAATCTTGAACTAGGTATTATTGAGGCATTTGCTATAGGATTTTTGAAAAATTCAAATGCAAATAATATGTGATTATTCATTTAAAACTTTATTAATAAATTGTATTATACTATTCAATTGTGAATTGAAATCAATAGTAATAATAGTTTTGTGTGTTGACAAATTATTAATTATCTAAAACAAAGCTATATTTTTTGATTATTTTTAGAATTTCGTTAGCAAAGTCTGGGTCTATAGATTTTCAAATCTTGTAAAGTCTATTTATACTAGAATGATGCTTACCTGTTTTCATAATTTCTTCAACCATTTTGAAATTAAATGTCTTTTTGTGTTTTCTTAGTAGTTTTTTTATCAATTCTTGATGGTAATTGGCAGTAAGGTAGTCTGGGTTGTAAAGACTCTCCAAAATTGAGTTTTCTATATTGGATATTTGCAAAGTACAGGTTCCAATTTTGATCTTGTTAGTAAATTTTTTCATTTTCTTGAAAAGATTATTTTCTCCACTTGTGTATTTTTTGAATTTTATAAATTTTCCACTGAGTACGCTTTCTTTTGATTGCTTGAATGGATTGATTATTTCTATCTCTTGTGGAATGTCATAGTTCAACATATTCAACTCCAATGCTTTTCATCAGCCTATATACCAGTTTGTTCAAAGTTGTTCACAGTGAGATTTCAACACAGTCCAATAGTATTGATCTACAAGTTGTTCTTCCTTGATTTCATCTTCTGGGGTTTTTACATAGAAAATATCTTTTTTCAATGAGATCAAATATCATCTATTTTTTAGGTGGTATATTATCTTGTAACATTTCTTATCAGAGTATTGTGACTCTAAAATATCATTGATTATTTTTTTTATCTTTTCAGAGTTAATTACTTTTCATCTACTTTTCAATATTTTTTTAACAACAATGTTGAAGTATTGATTTTGCATAAAGTACTGTATAAGCCAATTAAAATAAAAATAAATATAAGGGTTTTTCCATAAAAATCAAGTAGTTTTTTCTATAAAAAATAGAAAGAATTCTCTATTGAAATTAACAGCAAAAAATATATTAATAGAAACTATAAAGCTAAAACATATTTTATATCTTGATGGCTAATTTGACTATGCAGCAACTTAGATTATTCTGTAACGATTTTGAAACAACAAGAATATTTCAATATCAAAATATAAAAGCTAATTTCGTAGATTTGGTAGATGGTGCTACAGAGTTAATCTTAGAAATCAATTCAAACAAATTCCTTATACATTTTACTGCTGCTATGAATCGTATTGAGCAACTTGAAATCATTGCTGTAAAGGGATTTATAGAAATAAGTTTGAAAATGTTGAAAACAATAAAAAGAATAGTTTCTAAATTATATTTTGAGTTCTAATTTTATTATTTGTAAATTAGGGAAAAATCAGTATATACTATGAAGATTTAATTTTTTAAAACAACAAAATGAGTTATGTAAGTGAAGTAAATGAGGCTAATTTTGCAGCTGAAGTGTTGCAATCTAATTTGCCAGTGCTTGTAGATTTTTGGGCACCATGGTGTGGACCTTGTAGAATGCTTTGACCAGTTTTGGAACAACTATCAAATGAATTCAAATGAAAAGTAAAATTCGTAAAAATCAATGTAGATTCCAATCCTTGAGTAGCAATTCAATACAATATTCAATGAATACCTGCAATATTTGTATTCAATAATTGAGTAATAGAATGATCGCCTTTTGTTTGAGTTCAACAAATTGACACATACAGAAGTTTTTTGAAAAAATTTGAAACTGAACCAAACCAACCAACTAAAGAAAAAGCAATTGAAGATGAAATCTCTCATATAGAAGTGTGTGGCAAAGAAGAACTTGTTCAGCAACTAAACACAAATAAACTTGTGTTGGTGGATTTTTGGGCGCCATGGTGTGGACCTTGTAGAATGCTTTGACCAGTTTTGGAGAAAATATCTGAAGAGATGAGTTCGCAAGTAAAAGTGGTGAAAATCAATGTTGATGAGGAACAAAATCAGATTTTGGCTTGAGAGTTTGGTGTAAGTAGCATCCCACAAGTTACTTTGATAAAGAATGGAAACAATGTAGACCAATTTATTGGAGCATTGCCGTACGAAACAATCAAGGAAATTATTAGTAAAAATTTATAATATTTGAAATTTATTTAGTTTGTTATATTGATTTGAAAAACTTACAGATAAATATTGCTGTAAGTTTTTTTTGTAGGAGAAATAGTTATAATATTTCACTTTTGCAGATTACGATTGCAATAGTATATAGAATAAAGTATTAATAATCTACTACAATCTCCAATCGTTATCCCAATTTAGCAGATTGCAATGGTAAATAGTACATAGGAAATTAATCTACACTATGTACAATCGCTATCGCCATTCGCTATTGCTATCTTTATCTCCTAATTCAATTCTATCTCCAAATATTTATGGTCAGAAGTGAATTTTCTTCCCAAATAGGTTTTGATAGGGAAGTTTGCTAGTCAATGATCTATTGGAATTGTCAAAATTGGTAATCAATATCGTGAATAGTTATTTGTGCGAAAATATTGTTTGAAGTGTTTCCTAAAAGTAGATGAGTAATAAGACGAATTGAAATCTCCAACAAGTACAAATTTTCTAGAATTCTTATTGTCATTGTCTAGCAAAATACTCAAATCTTGGAAAAAATCTTTTTGAAGTTGGAAGTTTGCTTGGGACATTGGCGGTAATGGGTGAATTACATACAAATTGTAATCTTTGAACGGAACAAAGCATACTGGATAGACCAAGTCTAGTACTTGCCCATAACTTGAGGCCTCTTGAGAAAACACAGCACAGGATAATGCTCATTTATCCAAATAAATTTTAGGTTCACCATACTTTAGTTTTAGCTTATCTATGATTTGTGCATTCGGCTCTACAAGTGCTACAACTTTGTACTCATTTTCTAGAATATACTCACTAATAATATGATTGTTTTTCACAAAGTAATTTGTGTTCATGAAAAAGATATCCTGCTTTGGTGCACCGAAAGAAAAAAATTTGAAAGGAAAAAGAAAAAATACAAATATAAATGTTATATAAATATAATTCACAATATTAGTAAAATGCCTTATTCAAACTTTGAAATAAAATATGTTGATAATGGTAATAATTATTACCACAAGAACGAACTGTAATTGGAAATGACTTACTAGTTCCAACTCAAATAGTTTGTGGCTAAAATAAATTGAGCCAATAGATGCAAGCCAAATAATCACTGATATTGCAAACAATATTTTTGGATTGATTATGTTTTTCATAGGAATTATTGTTATTAAATAGATGTTTGTAATTTATTTTACCAAAAAATCAATAACTATTTGAAACTTTTTCTTATTTTTTTCTTTAATTTGTCAGTTTTTTTCTTTAATAATATATTTATTTATTTTTCACTTGAAAATGTAATATATATTATTACAATTAATCAATTTATAACACATGTTTGGAGTACATACTAACTTTTAATCTTGTTCAAATCACTAATATCTAAAATTATTTTTGAAGTAACATTTATTAAAATAAAAGATTATAGCATGAATAAAACAAACCTATTGATAAACTACATTGTAGTTTTTTTTGTTATTCTATTTTTTTGAATATTATTTGTAAATGCAGATTTAGAAGAAAATTTTGATATATCAAATGAAGAATTAACGTGAAGTGTCGTATGAGAGTGAGAAGAATGATGAGAAATGCTGTCATGAACAACAGTATGAGAGTGAGAAGAATGATGAGAAATATTGTCATGAACAACAGTATGAGAGTGAGAAGAATGATGAGAAATATTGTCATGAACAACAGTATGAGAGTGAGAAGAATGATGAGAAATATTGTCATGAACAACAGTATGAGAGTGAGAAGAATGATGAGAAATGCTGTCATGAACAACAGTATGAGAGTGAGAAGAATGATGAGAAATATTGTCATGAA
>JAZHDC010000006.1:0-33722 GCA_036541305.1 Candidatus Absconditabacteria bacterium | reverse complement strand
TGAAGAAGAGACACTTGAAATTGATAACTATGATTGAGATAGTTGAAATAATAAATTATTAAATAATAAAATATATGAAAGAAATGAAAAAGATAAAAATGAAATACTTGAAATAGAATTAAGAAAAGAAAAAGAGAAAGCAATTAAGTTAGTAAAAGAAAAAAATAGATTACTGAATGAAAATAAACAAATTAAACAAGAAAAAGAATCTGATGCTGAATTAATAAGTCAAGCTAGAGAAATATTTAAAATCAAAAATCTAATATCTATAATTATTGTTGAATGAGAATCTGATAAGATATTGCTTGAAACTTTCTTTGAATTAAAATGAATAAACCCTCTAATTATCATTTGATGAAGTGCTTACTGAGTATATTTTTTATTAAAAACTATTTAAATAAAATATTTAGTATACCAGTTATATGAATTTTTGATTTTGATAAAGAATGAGTCCATGAATATTTAAATCTGAATGAAAAAAAGTGATTTTATAAACAAAATAATTCACATTTTCAATGTAGACTGAAAAAACACAATGTTTCAAACACTTATTGATTATTAATACCCGTTCCTAATAATGAAATTAAAAATCAAGTAATAAAAGATGAAATAAAAACTGATACTGTACAATGATTGTGATTGGATGATAAAACAAAAATTTATGATTATCAAGAAGACTCTAAAATGGAAATAGAGCACTTATTTTATGACAGTTTAAAAGACATTAATAATGAATATAATGGAAAATTAAACAGCTATTTATTCGAAAAGGATAAGACTGTTGGATGATGAAAATATATAAAATTAATAATAAAAGATGAAAAAAAAGTTGAATTTGCTAAAAAAATTACTAGTTGAAGTTTCTTTGAATGAAATATTCATTATAAAGAATATCTATTTAACAATTTTGAACCGATTTATAAAGTTATCACAGATATTATTAATTGAAAATATAATAAATAATAAAAGGATCTAAAATATATTATACTACTGTCATAAATTTAACTAAAAAATATTATTATTAAATATGGTCTGCTCATTATATTCCTTTATTAGGTCAGAATTAAAATTTTCACTCCACAAGATAAAACCCCTGGCTAAGCAGGTTTGAATTTATGTGAAAAGAAAAAAGCCTAGCAATTGCTAGGCAGGAAAAATAGAAAAAAAATTATCAAAAAACTTTTACAAAACTATCGTTTCAGTGCTTGCAGGTCATCGAACCATCAAATAGTCGTTGTGAGATTTATCTCAGCTTTCAGCCCTAATTTTCTCAAAAGCAATCATTTGAGCCAAATCTTTTCACAAAATATAATTTAGGTAATAATTTTTCACTCATTTATCGCTAAACTGCACATACCATTTCTCATGATCTTCAAAAATTTCAGCTTTCTCGTCCCATTGCTTGTAAAACTCAGTCCATCTTGCAGTTGGTTTTTTGATTCCAATATAAATCTTGTTTGAGTTCCTAATTGAGTTGATAATCAGCAATCTTACTCATTGTTTGTTGTACAAGGCTATATTATATTTACACTGTCCAGTTCTTTTCCTAAACCATACATTAGTAATGAAATAAGGCATTCATTGAGTGATTTCCTGCAGTTTTTCCTCCAACTCAAGCTTGCTAATTGGATAATAATAGTCGTCATCTAGGTCATTTTCCAAAAACTCCATTTTATCCTTTGGCTTGTTTCCTATCTCTATCATTTTCATACGAAAAGCAATATCTTCATAATATTTTAGCTTATTTCTTCATCACTGCAACTTTCAATATTGTCTAGGTTTCATTCACTTTTTAGGTTTTCAATACATTTATTCAAATTATTTTTCTAAAAGGTTTGCTACAAAACTGCCTTTTCTATGAGCTTTATACATTTGAGCGAGTAGCTTTTATATGTTTTTTATCTACTAGTAAAATATACAAATAATAATTATTTTATCAAGTTATAATTCAATTCAAATAATTTTTACATAATTTCTATATCAATATTTTCTTCATTGGTTGGGCTTTCATTCATTTCTTATGTCTAATTCCAGTGGTTTTTTTGAATCATTTTTTTTGGTAGTAACTTATTGCATTTTGAGAAGCATTTAGTTTTATGTATTTGATTCAACTTTCTCTCAATTTAGACTCATAAATATTCATTAGCTGAGATGCAATTCAATTTCCATGGAAGTTTTCTTTCACAAACAAATGTAAAAGTTTTTCATTATTTCATCTCAAAACTCCTACAATTATTCAATTTAATTCAGCTATAAACTGGTAAGGATATTTTTGGAAAGATTCGACTATTCTTGGGTTATTAGGTGTCATTATATCTCAAAATTTTAACATTGTCATTTCATCTACAAAAGTTTCCTTACAATATTTAGTAAATGTATCTTTTATAAGTGTCAAACAACTTTCAAAATCTTTACTTTCATAATTTCTATAAACTATTTTTTCCATTAAATTCCAAATAATATACTAAATATTTGTATCTAAATTCTTAGTCAATAACTGTTTTTGTTTCTCCAAAAAATCTTCAATATTCACAAAAAACTTATACCAAACTTCATAAGCTGAGTTTTGCAAAGATCAAACAATAAGTCCATCTGATGAATAAACAGTTTTGTCTTTTATGTTTACATAAAAATATGGAATAATTCATTTTTGGATACAATCAATTTCATAATTCACCAAAATATTGCTAAAATCTCATAAATAAGGAATTTGATGAAAATTGAAATAATGCAATACAGTTTTCCTAATAGATGATTTTGGATCTACTGAAAGCTGCAGCATAATTTTCTTTATCAATCAAGCATAAACCCTTGTAGGACGAAGAATTATTCTTACACGCAAATCTCCACTATAAATCTTCTCCATTAATTTGTATTTGTTGTAGATTATTGTTTTCATAGATGAATTGTATCAGTCCAAAAGTTCTTCCAAATAATTGGGAGAATGTACTGGAACTCAGTTGAAAATAGGAGTATGAATTGGCTGTTTTTTGGACGGAACAGTCCAAGTAAGTTTTGGATTCAAATCATCATAATGCAAAATTGGTATTAGATAACTAATTCTTGTCTTATTCGCTCACATTAGCACCGAAAAGTCATCTTGTTCATCATCACTACTAATTCATGTGAAATTAATACTATAATCACCAAAACTAGCCTTTAGCTCTGGCAAAAAAGCACACTCATAATCAAAAAACACTGGATACGGGATACTAGTTAACACATTTTCATAGTTGAGATCATAGCCTTTGATTGCCAAAAAATAAGGAATTAATTCTCATATTTGAAAAAAATAGTTTTTGACTTGGGTTTGAGTAACTGCCTTCAAATTAGTTTGGATATACTCTCTTTTCACAAGCTTGTCATAAGGGTAAAATTTGGGTAGATTGTTCTCAAAATAACCATTGAAACCAACAAAAATGTCTCTTATCAATGACTCGCTTGTAGTAGACTGATAGTAAATATTAGATCAATTTGAAGTAGTAACAAGTACTTTACTTACCAAACCAAGATGTATATCTCACAAAATCTCCAAATTTTGTAAATCAGGAAATGAACTTTTGTAAAATTCAATTGTTCAAAGTAACTGATTGATATGATTATCCAATAAAAATCTATTTCCATCATTTACTATTTCATTGACTTTTAGATTGTCCAAGTAATCTTGAAAAGTATTTGTTCTTCAGCTAAGAAAAAATGATTGAATAATAAATACCAAATAATTATCTCTAAAAAATGCTTTCAAATACTTGTAAATTCAGCTATATTCTATAATAACTGGATCATGATGAATCATTATATATTCTCTAAGCCATCTTTGGAAATAAGCATTTATATCCATTAGATTATCCATTTTTGTGATAAAAGCTTTCAATTACAATTTACTAAATTATCTTCATAAAATTTATCTCAAGCAAAACTTTCAGCATAAATTTCTTTAACTCAATTATTCTTTAGATACTGTATTCAATAATCCAGTAGATTTTTGCAAACTGTGATATCTTTATTGTTATACAATACTACTAAAATCTCTCATCTTTGATTATCTATTAGCAGATTAACAAATCCTATAAAATCAGCATTTTCATCTATCATGGAAAAATACTTATATGTTTTATCATTGGATATAATTCTATTTTTTACATGTTTTTCTATTATTTCTAAGTTTGATTGGTAATAAGACATTCACAAATAGGCATTT
This sequence comes from Candidatus Absconditabacteria bacterium, assembly GCA_036541305.1. GTDB lineage: Bacteria > Patescibacteriota > Gracilibacteria > Absconditabacterales > Absconditicoccaceae > JAZHDC01. The sequence goes on along the minus strand of JAZHDC010000006.1, from coordinate 29,521 downwards.
TGGTTGGTAAAATGCTGCCACAATAATTTACAAATAATATCAATATGATCTTCCTTGGATACTATTATTTCCATAATAATTATGTTATTGCTAAATTAATCACAAGTACCAGTTGCACAACAAGTAGTAGTAGAAAAAGCGTTTCATCTCATCATCATTTCTAGATTTTTATCAAACTCATCTACTCAAAATGATTTGTAAATTTGAGTTTTTACTGTTGCTTTATTAATTGGCTTTTCTATATCTTCTTTGTAGTCGCCAAAATACTCTTTCATTGCTTACTTTTTAATATTAAATCCATTATTGTTTTTTATTCTATCTTTTCTTTCATATCATTGGTTCAAGCTCCAATAACTTTGCTTGAATATTTATTTTTTCTTGAGCTATTTGCTCATCAAGTAAATCTAAATATTCATCACAATCATTAAAAATCTCCAATAATTGTAAACTTACAATTTCATTTTTCCCAAATTGTCTATTATTTAAATTATTATCCATAGCAATAATATTCATTCTATTCTAGTATTTTTATAAAAATTATTCCATAGTTTTTAGGTCGTTTAGTTTTTCTCTCAATAACTCGTTAATTCATTGTACTATCAAAGTTCTCAAAGTTGACTTTGAAAGTTTTGGTCTTTTGGTAGAACTTTCATCAGGAACTCAGTTATATACAAACTTACACAAATGATTTCAATTACTGTCTTTTTCATTTTTCAAAAAGTTATATATTCACTGAGTGTTACCGTTATACTCTGAAGGAATATCATTCCAAATATGGTCATTTTTTCATATTATAATTATGTCATTTTGTCAAATAATTGTGTAGATTGAACTTCTACTACTTTTTTCCCAAGCTTGATAATAACGGAAAGATACATTACTTGGATTGATTCCGCTTTCCACTGCCCGGGATTTGTCTTCCTTGAGAAAGTCTAATGATCTTTCATCTTTTTTTCATCATATTATTCAGATTGAAATATTGATATTTTCTATTCATTCAGTCAACAAGCTTAATTCTTCATTATCATTATCTTTTATTCATTGCTCAAGTTGTTTTATATACTTTTCTTTTTGGGCCAGTTCTTCTTCTAGTAGCTTTATTTTGTCTTGCAAGTCTTTTACTGATAGACCACTTTCTTGGTTTCATATCAAATTCAAATCTACATATTTTGATATATACTTTTGAAAGTTTTCATCTTCTAGTAATCTTGCAAAATACTTACTATTTTTTAGAGATTGTATGTAAGCAATTCTTTCATTATCTGTTTGATAATCAGCAAGTCAAAATACTTTATCAAAATACTCTTGGAAAATATCTAAAGTATGTTGAACATTTTTATCTATAAATCACAATGATAAATGAAGCATTTCTGCCACTTCATCGAAAATATATGGTAGATTCTTTTCAGATCATTCTACATGATGTATTTTCAAATTTGTAGCTCATTTATCTTTTGATATTTTGAAAGATTGGGTTTCGTCTGGATACTTCAAAGACCTAAAGTAAATTAATGCTTTTGTTCTATACTTCCATCCGCTATCCTCAAAATACTCAATATAATCCAAAGCTTGTCAATATTTTTTGATTTTCATTAGAAATGCAATAAATACCCTTAGGATTCATTTTATTTCATCATTTAACTGATTTTTTATCAACAATCAACTATCTGCAAATTGTTTTAGTACATCTTGAAAGAAATCCATATAATATTTTTTTTCCTCTACTGCTATAGGTGTTGCCTCAGAGTATTCATTGATTTTTAGCTTTAATTTTAGTAATAACTTTTTATCTACCACTATAATATTTTAGAATATAAACACTTATATAATCTACACTATAATTAATTTTATTCTTTTTTCAAAGAATTTTTACATATTTATCTAATTGTTGTTATATTTATTGAAAATTGAAATTTAATATATATAATTACATATAATTTATAAATAACAATTATTGATATGAAAAAGTTATTGTTAGTATTATCTATGTGATTATCACTTGGTATAAGCAGTGTTGTTGCACTGGATGCTGATCAAGAATGGGCAGACTACCAAGCAAACAAAGTTTTAAAAGTTTTTTGAGAATACGACCAATCAATGACAAAACAAATATTTACAGATATGCCCTTGGACCCTGTAAGCAAAATAGCAATATACAAGCTTTATGATTGGTGAATTGTAAAATGAAGTAATTGAAAAGTGCTGCCATGAAGCAATCTTACAAGATATGAATTTTCACTTATAATATACAGACTTATAAACAAATTCAATCTTATCAACTCACCAATTGTGTGAAAAAATAAACCAACTTTTACTGACTGAGTTAAAGATGAAGAATTTAATGCGGCTCAAAAATTACTTTATGATAATGGAATTATGAAATGATATAAAAAAAATAAAAAAGATTACTTTGGAACACATGACAATCTAAATGGTGAAGCTGCACTAGCTGTAATTGGTAGATTATGCTTTTGACTAAAGGACGCCACCAACTGAAACTGGTATGAAACCTATGTAACAGAATTTCAAAACAAAAAATATATCCCAAAAGACTGGGCATATATTTGACAACCAATCACAAGAGAAGAAGTTTTTAAATTGGCGGTATATTGTGTGAAATAATCTTAATTTCAATACCTTGCACTTGAACTAGAACTTGAACTATTGCTTTTATAGCAGATAGCGATAGGAAATAGTAAATTGTAGTAATAATCTATAACAATCTCCAATCTCCTATCGCTATTTGCTATTAATGTTGCACCCATCCTTTAGTCCTTCCCGATTTAGCAGATTGTAATAGTAAATAGAACATAGTATTAATAATCCACAACAATCCCCAATCGCTATCGTTATTCAGCAGATTATTTAGTACCCAGGGAAATAATAATTATTCGAATAACCTTGGTACTAAGTACTGAGTACTATTGCGAAGCAATTTGTTTAAGTTTAAAGGAAAAGAAAAAGTAAAGGGACAAATTATACCTTATTCCTTTCCTTTTAACATTGCTTTTGCTTTTAACTGTACAATCTTCAATCTCCTATCGCAATTAACCATTTTCTAAAATAATCGCTCATTGTGTCATAATTTTCCAGTAACCAACTGAGAGTAAAGCTCTTTGATATTATTGGTAACACTATTATCAAACTCGTAAATATTTCAATCTGCGTCATTTATTTCACAAATTGGAGTAACTTCAGCTGCAGTTCATACAAAAAATGCTTCGTCAAAATCTGCCAAATCTTCAGGAAGAATTTTTTCTTGTAATGTTATAATGCCAAGATTTTCTTCACAGATTGTCATAATTGTATCTCTTGTAAATCAAGGTAATATTGATCACAATGCAGGAGTATAAAGTACATTATCTTTTATAAAAAAAATGTTTTCTCCAGGTCATTCTGCAATGTATCATTCATAATCCAATAAAAGTGCTTCATCATATCATTTTTTAGATGACTCTCTATGAGATAACATGCTATTTACATAATATCATCATACTTTTGCTGTAATTTCTATTGATTTTGGATGAGGCCTTATATAACTTGAAACAAATACTTTGATTGCTTCATCAGACAAATACTTTCACCAATTCCAAGAAGATATTACACATTCAAGTTTTGCTCATTTTGGATCTAGTCACATTTTACCATATCCATAATAGAATATCGGTCTTATGTATCAGCTTTTTAGATTATTCTTTTGTATTAGATTCTTACAAGCATCTACTATTTCTTGTATTGTAAAATTTACTTCCATATCCGTTACTTTTGCAGAGTGAAATAATCTTACAATATGATCATAAAGTCTAAATATTTTTGGTCAATTTTCAGTATCATAGAATCTTATTCATTCAAAAACACTTGTTCAATAATGCAAAGCATGACTAACTGTATGTTGCATTGAATCCTCCCAAGGAATATACTCTCAATTTTGTCGAATAAATTTAGTTTCTATTCACATTTAAATTAAGTTACTATATAAATATTTACGAATTATAATATTTTGATTGCAATAATCAAGCGGATTTAGCAGATTGCAATAGGGAATTGCTACGCAATTTAGCTGATAGCGATAGTAAATAGTAAATTGTAGTAATAATCTAGTAATCAGTACTCAGTATCAAGTTCAAGTACCCAGTAATTGCTGCGCAATTAGGAGATAGCGATAGAAATAGTAAATTGTTGTAATAATCCAATACTTAGTACCAAGTACCAAGTGCAAGTACTAAGGGAAATTATAAATATCAGAACCTTGGTACAAAGTACTAAGTACTAAATACTGAGTACTATTGCGAAGCGATTACCACAATCCCCAATCTCCTATCGCTATTAGCTATTGCGAAGCAATTCTGCTGTTGCGAAGCAATCCTGCTATTGCGAAGCAATAATCCAAACTGTAATTACAAATGCAAAATATATTTGACATATAAAAAAAATATATTATAATTGAAACAATTAGTAATTAAACAAAAACAAAATGCTAGAAAATTCAATTACCAAAAATACTAATAGAATTTTAGACTACTTTCTGAAAGACAAATCTCCAGACTTACACTTGAGCAGTGATAAGGTGTTTATTAGGAACAAAATTTGAGATTTAGAAAAAGTAGATTTAGAAATTTCAAGTGACATAATTTATGATTTTGCAAAAGTAATACTATCTAATGAAAAATATGAAGCATTGAAAAAATGAATGGAAATCGATTACTGATACTCTTACAAGTGAGAAAGATTTAGAATGAACTTTTACCAAGATCAATCTTGAATAAATGTTGCAATTAGAAGGCTTTCCACAATAATCCCAAATATAAAACAAATTAATCTTCCAGAAAATCTAAATGATTTTTATCTAAAGAATAAATGATTAATACTAGTTACTTGACCAACAGGTTCTTGAAAGTCTACAACTTTAGCTTCTATAGTAAAATATATTAGTGAAAAGAAAAAATGTCATATAATTACTCTTGAAGATCCTATTGAATATGTTTTGGAGTCAGAGACATCATTAATTAACCAAAGAGAAGTTTGAAACAACACAAAATCATGGTTAGATTGAATAAAATACGCTCTTAGACAAGATCCTGATGTAGTAGTAGTTTGAGAAATGAGAGATTTAGAGACTATTGAAGCAGTTCTTACTTTGGTAGAAACCTGACATCTTGTAATCTCCACATTGCATACTATTGATGCTGTCCAAACAATTACAAGAATTATTAACTCATTTGGTGAAGCCGAACAATCTAAAATTGCAGTTCAATTAAGTATGGTACTGGAACTGATAATTTCACAAAGATTACTTCCTGCTGCTAATTGAAAATGAAGATACTGTGCAAGAGAAATATTAATAAATAACTCTGCATCAGCAAACCTTATTAGACAAAACAAAATTCCTCATTTATACTGAATAATCGAAACTCAAAGAAGATTATGAATGCAAACTATGGATCAAAGCTTAGCAATGCTAGTCGCAACATGAAGCATAGACAAGTATCAAGCATTATCTATTGTCGCAAACAAAGAAGTATTTGAACAAATGGTATGATTTTATCTAGAAAAACAACACAATGACTCAAAAGTGAAAAACTAATAAAGAAAGCTGATTGTTGTGAGTTGAACAATCTGAAAACCTAATAAGTGGAAATGAAAAAGCAATTTTAAAAAAATTGAAAGAATCCACAAATATGGAAAGAATAAAAGAACTAGAAAAAAAGGCCGAAACATTGGATTTAGCTGAAAAATTTTCTGTTAAACTAGAAAATGAATGATTCATTAATTATAACAATCTAAAAGATGCTTTCTCTAGTATATTTTCAATAAAAAAAATGCAATTATACAGTATAGAAAGTTGATTATTATGTTTCATTAAGTGAGATTTTATGAAACCTAAAGATTTGAAAAAACTTGAATCTAATCTACCAAAATTAAATAAAGAAAACTCTTATTTAAAAGTTGGTGAAGATCATTATTATTTGTTATGAAATCAAATATTATCAATCAAATGAAAACAAAAAAATAACGACAATATGACTTCGTCTATATTAAATCTATTTAAGTGAACCATTATTCTCGCGGCACAAAATATCAACGAAAAAACCTTCAAAAATCAAATCCAATAAAGCCTTATTTAAAGGCACAAATCTGTCGTAAAATAATTAATGAATGAAAAATCATTTGAATTATTATAAAAAAAATGTATATATCACTAGTAATTTTTTATAAAATTTGTTATAATGAATCAATTGTGAATAAGTGAATTTATAGCTCAAGAAAAAAGCAATATTTCACTAATATGACATGATAACGAAAATATTATTGATATATCTGAAATATTAAAATTAACAGCTTCTGTAAGCTGACCTTTGTCAATTAATGAAATCAAGATTACTGTAATTTGAGCATTGAAAAAGTTATATAAGGCAAATGCTGCCACACTTTATATGTTAGATGATAAAAAAGAAAAATTAATTTTTGATGTTGTAGATAGCTTGTGTGGTTTCAAGCTAAAAAATCTTGACATTCCTATTACCAAATGAGTAGTTTGACATGTAATAAGAAACAAAAAATCATTATTAGTATGACCAAATCAAAATCATTCCCTTATTGCACGCGAATTTGATTCAAAAAGCTGATTTGCTACACGCAATATGATTTGTTCACCAATAATTATTTCAGGAGAGATAATTTGAGCATTACAAGTATTGAACAAAATGGACTGAGAGTTTAATGATCACGATTTAAAAATTCTTGATTGACTTTCATGAAATATTTGAATGGCTATTACAAATGCTAAAATAAACCAAAAGCTACAGGACACTCTTATCCAAACTATTTGAGCATTAGCTGATACAATTTGATTGAGAGATTGATATACTTGAGAGCACACAAAAAGAACACAAAAATATGCTATGTCTATTTGACAACTATTATGATTAGATGAAGATCGCCTAAATACATTAAGCAGAAGTGCGCTGCTGCACGATATTGGTAAAACATGAATTTGTGATGCAATTTTGAGAAAAGACTGAAGACTTACAGACGATGAATACAATGAGATAAAATCTCACCCTATAAGTTGAGCAAAACTAATTGAAAATATAGATTTCTTATCTGATGCAATTCCTTGAATTATACAACATCACGAAAGGATTGACTGAAAATGATACCCTTATTGACTTAAAGGAGAACAAATTTCTTTAGAATGAAGAATTATTACAGTAGCAGACTCATACGATGCAATGACCACAGACAGACCATACAGAAAGGGATTAGACCATGAAACTGCTAAAAAAATACTTATTGAATGAAAATGAACTCAATTTGACTGAGATTTAGTTGAGGTGTTTTTGAAAACTTTTGAAGATGATGAAATAACTTGAAAATAATATGACATATACAATAATAGATATTGAAACTACTGGTCTTTCCAAGGATAGACACCAAATCACAGAAATAGCAGCAGTAAATTTCGACTGAAATACTATAACCAATACTTTCCAAACTTTGATTAATCCAAAAACTAATATTCCATATTTTATCACAAAACTAACTTGAATTTCCAATTCAATGGTTGCAAACGCTCCTTATCTTGAAGAGATTTTTCCAAATTTGCTAAACTTTTTGGGTGAAAGTGTCTTTGTTGCACACAATGCTACATTCGACTACGGATTTTTGTCTAATTTTGGAAGTATAAATAATTTTGATATTAATAATCCGATTTTGTGTACCAAGAAATTATCTAATAGACTTGTCTTTGATTGCAAAAGTAAATCACTACACTCCCTATGTCAGCATTTTTCCATAAACAATGAACAAGCTCATAGAGCATTATCAGACGTTTTAGCTACCACAGAATTATTGAAAATACTATTAGAAAAACTTAATTCTAGATGAATTTCTCAAATTGATCACATACTCAAACTACAATCAATTAGCAGTTGCAAAGTAGATTGGTATATAGAAAAGTGTTTATGTGGAAAGATTAAATAAATTGAATCTATTTAACTATCTTTTTATAAAGTCGAATCACAAAAGATATAAATAAAAATATAACAATTATTGAAAGGGTAAGGTTAAAAAGATTGCCTACAATTTGATTAGCAAAATTAATAATTAATTGAATCATTATATTTTCTTAAAATATAATTAATAATCTAGATAAAACTATTTGATAATTGATTGCTAAAACTTTTGTTTAAAATTCTTACTTGTTCGTAATTATGTATATATTATAAAATATAATACTTATTTAATTCTACAAATCAGGCTACCATTTATTAGTAGAATACTAAATATTGTATTATATTTTTCATAATGCAATATTTTTCGTCAAAATAATAATTTCAAAATGAATCTTATTATCATTAAATTACTTGATTATGCTAATGAAATAAATAAAATATTTTATATTTATTTTTTTTAAAATAAAATCAAATACAAATTTATTATATTTAGAGCTTTTTTTAACACTAAATTTATAAATATGAGTAAAATCATCAACAATTTTTACAAATGAATTGTTCAATGAACTGGACTAATTTTTATTGTGAATATACATAGTAAGATGACGAAGTTGACTAACCGCACAAGATGAAGACATTCTTACAGCTGAGAAATGGAATGAACTTGTAAATAAAGTGGAAACTAATAGCAATTTGCTATCTACATGAGCATTGACTCGGACAAATGCTACACTTGAAAATTGATGGATTAACTATGATACAAATACACGATATCCAGTATCTTATACAAAAGATAATTTTGGAAATGTAACTATAAGATGACTTATAAAATCTTGAACAAATTTAAGTTGTGTTTTTACTCTTCCCCAATGATATAGACCATTAAAAAGATATTTATATACAACACAAAATTGAAACTGAATTTGAAGAATTGACATACTTGCTAACTGATGTGTTTACTGATATATAACAAATAGTTCACGGTCTGCATTAGACTGAATTTCATTTAAAGCTGAACAATAAGAAATATAAAACAATTTCTTCAATTTAAGAAAAATTTAAATCAATTAAATTAAAAGAATATTCTAATTTCTAGAATAATTTTTTAATTACAAAAAATACAAAAAATACAATAGATAATGATAGTATAATTGATCCGGAAATCCACAAAAGATTGTTCAAAACTCATTGAGCAAAATCATTTATTAATTGAATCATTGTATAATCTTAAATTTAAAATAATTAAAATCACATTTTACTTCAAACTTTCCTCTACTATTTTTATCTCTTCATCTGTTAGTCAATACAGCTGGTAGAAAATGTTTTTTATCTACTATGCAGTTTTACAAATATTGGGAAAGTGTATGATTAACTAAACATTTTTGCATAATAATAATTTTAAAATCCTATTATTAATGAAAATTATATTATTAAATTAGTTCAACCTAGTAATTATATTATACATATTCCATACTGCTTCATCCAGATCATCATTAATAATTTGATAATCAAAATCTCATGCTTTAGACAACTCGAATTCCATAGTTTGGAGTCTTGTAGCTAACGTCTCAGGAGTTTCTGTATTTCTATTTACCAATCTATCTACTAATTGTTGTTTTGAAGGTGGAGATATAAAAAAGGAACATACATCATACTTAGGTTTCAACTTGGAAGTAAATGTAGCTACTCACTGAACATCTACAATGTAAGCCACATTACTAGAAAGTTTAAGTGTATTATCCAAATCCAAAAATCTTGAACCATAATAGTTTCAATGCACTTTTGCATATTCTATAAGTTCATCTTTTACAATTAAAGATTCAAATTGTTCTTTTTCCAAAAAATTATAATGAACTCAAGGAATTTCATACTCTCTTTTGGGTCTTGTAGTAGTGGTGATTACTTTTTGTAAATTTAATTCCCTTCTTTCCATCTGCAATTTATTCAATACAGAATCTTTTCAAACTCATGCAGGTCAAGCAATTAATATTATCATTAACTTTTTGTTATTATTTAAATTTATTCTATTAATATCAACTTATACTATCAGTATCACAATTAGCTGGATCTTCAAAACATTTATCTAATGCTGTAGATCTTTGCGCTCTCTTTTTTGCTAGTTCAATTACAGTTCCAAAAGTTGCTTTGCTTACTTTGGAAATTGTACTTCCAAAAACTGGCACATACTCAGTTGCATACTCTAATCATTTATCCAGTAAAACAGCTCATTTCAATACTTTTGCTTTTCATTCATCTATTTTTCATTCTGCTAACAACTTATTTACTTGATCAACTCTTCAATAAAGCTCCATTGCTTCATCATAAACTCATTTTATTTTATCATATTTTCACTTTGCATCTTCATAAAGTTTAGATCACTTTTCATACTTTTCCATCAAGTATTCATAGTTTTTCAATGTCCATTTCATATTGTTTCATCAATTTTTCTCAAGCCACTCTTTAGCATTAGATCAAAGTTCACCAATTATTTCATCTTGTTTATCATTTACTATTCATTCTAATTGTTCCTTAACTTGATCAACCAAAACATTTGCTTCTTCATCTAGTTTTTTCAAAGATTTTTGCTTTTCAGTAATTTGCTCAAGTTTATCTGTAAGTTTATTGATGTCTGATTCTCAAGATCTATAACCTATAAACTCTTTGGAAATTGCTGATTTTACATCTTCGTCTTCCACATCTCACATAATTCCTTCTCTGACTTTTTGAAAGTATTGAGTTTTTTCTCATTCTGGTAACAAATCATAATTAGCTTTCTTTGATGCCTTTAACGCTTCTAATTCTTTTTTTAGTTCTTTATTATTGTAATCAGATTTCAATTTTTCTAATAAATCATCAATTTGTTTATCTCTAGATTCTAGCTTTTGCACAGTTATAAGTGAAGACCTACAAGCTTCAAAATCTGAAGTTCATTGCTGCAATTTTGCACAACCTGTTGGATCGTCCTTTTTGATTGCGGTTTGACTAATACATTCTTCTTTTGTGTATGACATCATTCATCATTTTATCCTATTACAAACACTATAATCTCATTTGTTCATAGCAATTGTCATATAACACTTATCTCTAGGTGGGTTAGATCAAACATCTTTGAATTTTGTTCATTTGATTTTATCACATCACTCTGGACTTCCAGCCTGTACTGCAGACCATTGAAAACAATGATCAGTATCAGGAGCAAGGTCACATACTTTTTGTCATATAAATCACAATATAGAATCACATCCACTTAGAAAAAAACTACTTAATAATAGAAATCACAACACTATTGTGCTTTTTCAATGTTTCATTTTCTATTTTTTATGAAATAAAATACTGTTTGAAATGAAAACAATAACAATATAATGGCACTTACAATAATTCAACTATAAAGCAATGGTTTCCCTGTAAAATCAATTATTCATATAGCAATTCCTGTGGTTCTCGGCTCGTAGTAAACTAACCAATATCACAAATAGGCAATAGTTCAATAAGACAACAACAAAAATAATAAATTTAAAATGTAAATCTTTCACAAAAAAAGAATCTTTTTTATCAAATATAAAATATAAATAGCTAACATAAATATTAGTCCAACTACAAATCAAACATAAGGTCAGTACAATTTAGCATAGTTTACTACTCTCATATCTGCTCAAGATGAAGACTCAATCAGTGCAGTTTTGACATAGAAAAAATAAAGCATATAAACCGCTCCAAACAATATAAAACTTACAAGTGGAAACCAATTTTTATAAACAAATAGTTTAGCATCACTAGACTTTTTTCCCATTATGTAAAATTAGATTTTAAAAACATTAATTGGATATAATTTTTATTATAACTATTATATTGACTTATTTCAACAGGAAAATTCAGCTTATATAAGGCATTTAAAATAACATCACTAAATACTTATATCAAAATAATAATGATTAACAATTTACTTAATAGTTCTTGAAAGATAAACTAAAATCCTTAATATTGGACTGTATAAAAATAATTATTTATACAGAATATAAGTTTTTAGAGGTATTTGAAGATATGAGCTATTTTAATTTAATGTATATTTTTATTAGCTTTTTTGGATTGATTTTTACATTACCAATATTTTGGCTTTTGTGAAAAATTATAAAATTAAATTTATTTGTAAAATTTTTGAAATTATGGATAGATTTATTGTTCATAAATTTTATAATTAGCATTCTTTTGATTAGCAATCCATACCAAAATTATGCACTTTTATTTGTAGTATTTGGGTCTCTATATTACCTATTTTTTTATGTTTACTCAAAAAGAAGTTTGGGGTTTGAAATACTAAGAGATATCTTTAATGATAAAAAAATTAAAAAAAGAATAGATAGGGATAAAAAATATTTTGCCTTATTAGTAACATTATATGCATCTGTTATGTGAATAGTTTTTTTCCTTGGTGCATGAGACATGATGATTGAATTTGGCAAATATAATGAACTTTCAGAGGAAGTAATGATAAATAAAGCTTGAAATATCCTTTATGACAATAGCTGAATTTGAGCTTATAATATAGGAATTTATGATGAAGATAAAGACTCATATTATGAAACTGTAAAATACGATATTAATTGGGATTGAAAAGCAGATATTGTCCATATTGACACCAACTGAGACTTAGAAATTGATGAAATAATCTACAAAGATTATAATGAAAAAAGAATTCCTATTGTTTTAATATTTTTTATAACTTGCGTTATTGCTCTAATAATAATTATTAAAAGCTGAAAAACGCTAAAAGAAGTATTAAAAGAAATATACAAAAGAAAAATGGAAGAAGATAAAATATGAATTGACGTTATAAATTGATGAGATCAAATAAATCTTAGAAGTCTAAATAAACAACCAGATAAAAAATGAGAAAGAATAGAAAAAGAACTCCACTCTATTTCATTTGACGATTTAATAAAACAAAAATTACTAAAGAAAAAGTCAGATAACGTGAATAATTCTAAAATTCAAGAAAATAAATTTAGCATAGAACAGGAACAAGAAAATCTAAATAAACTTAATGATTTACTAATAAATGGTGTAATTGACAATGAAACTTATGAGAGGAAATGAAAAGAAATAAAAGACAGGATTGAAAACCTAAAAAACAAAGACAAAGACATTGGAAAAGATTTGTGAAAAACGCTAAAATCTATAATTATTTTTTCAGTTTTTTCTATAAGTATATTTTGCCTTTTGTTGAAGGATGCAGTTTTTGCCCTTCAAATCAGCGACATTTCTCAGGTTCAATCTCGACATCCAAAATGCGTAAACCAACCATATGATGATGATAAGTGCATATGAGTATGATTAGAATATAGAAAATTTTTTCAACATCTAAAAAATCCTACATTCAAAAAAGAATTTGATACTTGGTTAGAAAAAACTCAAAAAACAGATAATTCTCCATGAGAAAAAATAGAACTAACAAAAGAACGAAATAACCGATGGAACAAATGGAAAAAAATAGATCCAAATGATTCAATTTACTCAAATTCATTTAAATACAATGAACTATATAATTCAAAATATAAGAATTATTCCTGGGAAACTAACAACAAATTGTTTGAGGATGAAAGAGTAAAAAAACTATATAAGCAAATTGGAAACAGTTGAACACAAGAAACAATTGATTATTTGAATTATTTGAACTGACTAAATAATTATGAAACATTTATATTGGAAGGATCTAGTAACCTTCTAAAAAATATAAATATTTTAAATCAAAAAAATGACATCAATGAAGCCTCTAACAAACAACAAATAATAAATTATTTTGAAAAACGATGAAAAGATTATTGATTAAAATGAGATTATTTAAACTATATAAACATAATCAATCAAGACTCTCTAATAAACAATAATATCAATTTTTATAATATTGAAAATGAGTTATGAATAAATATAGAAAAAGAATCTCCTTATAGACTATTATTGAGCAAATTATGAACTAGTACAAACAATTTCCAAGATTATCAAAGGTACAGTTTGATTCACTGATACTCGAACAAAAAAATTCTATGAATGATTACACTAACAAATTTTATAGAACACAACCTATCTTCAAATCCTTTTGATGTATCAATTATGCTTGTTTCAAATTTCTCTGATTACTTTGGATTTAATAAAATTAAAAATTATATGTGAAATTATAAAATATGAAACATATATAGGTCTATTATTTGAGACAGCTACAGAATACCTAATAATATTGTAAAAAAAGCAAACAATTACTTTTACAATCAAATGATATGAAAAACAGAACAAATTAAATGATGACAAAAAACCAATACAATTTGAAAAATTCAATGAACAAAAAAGTATATTTACTGACAAAATGTACTATTCTTTCAAAAATATTCATATAAACTAGAAAACTGAATATATATATGGATAGAATGAGGAAAATTTTTAGCAAAATTATTATCTTGAATAATTAAATAACTTTATTAATAGTTTTATTAAATGTTACTTGAAAATAAAATAACTTTAATATCCAGTTTTACTGCCTTTTGTCTAGTCTTAGTAAAAATAACAGTATGATCTATAACTGGAAGTATGGCAATTATTGCTAGCTGAATTGACTCTGCGTTAGATATGTTTATCTCATTAATAAACTATTTTATTCTAAAATGATCACAAAAACCAAGTGACGAAGATCATCAATTTTGACATTGAAAACTTCAAGGTTTTTGAGCTATAATAGAGTGAATTATTATTCTTATTTCATGATGATTAATATTATACTTCGCAATTAAAAAAATAATCTATTGAATACCATTCCAAAAAGTAGACTTATCATTGTTGATTATGATTTTTTCTTTTATTGTAACTAGCATATTAGTGAAAACTATTAGTAATGCAGTTAAAAAGACAGACAATATTGTACTAAAGGCAGACTTAATGCACTACAAAGTAGATTTACTTTCTAATGCATGAATATTCATAAGTTTATTGATAATCAAATTTACATGACTAGTAATAATTGATCCAATAATTTCAATAATTATCGCAATATATATTATTGTATGAAGCATCAAAATCGTCAAAGAATGAATAGATGTATTGATGGATAAAAGTATAGAAAAAGATAAAATAATAGATATTATAAATATTATTGAAAATAATAGCAATAAAATAACATCTTATCACAAGTTACTAACTAGACAATCTGGACAAAATATGTTTATTCAATTTCATTTGGTCTTTGTCAAAAACATTTCACTTTACGATGCCCATGAAATTGCAGACAAAATTGAATCATTGATGATAGAAAAATTTCCTAATGCAATTGTTACTATTCATCTAGACCCATACGATGATAGTATAATTGCTTCCCAATAGCAAATAGCAAATAGCGATAGGAGATTTGAGACTGCAGTTTATTAAATATTGTTATAAATTGCAATCTAGGAGATTGGAAATTGCGATTGGAGATTGTTATGGATTGTTGCTACAATTTGCAATTTACTATCGCAATCTCCTAATTGCGCAGCAATTCCCTATCGCTATCTGCCAATTGCGTAGCAATTCTGCAATTTCCCCTAAGTACTGGGTACTGATTATTTAACTATAAACTATTATTACTAAAGAATTCTTTTCAAAAAACACTTGAAAGATAGGGAAATATAAATATATTTATAAAATATTTAATATTAATTTGAAATTATGTCATATCCAAAAGAAAGCATTGAAAGAATAGAGAAACTAAATAAACTAAAAAATGCATGAGTAATACCCTATGCAAACAAATTTCCTGACAAACAAGACATTTCATTTCTGATTGAAAATAAATGAACACTAAAAGATTGAGACACATTAACTCAAACTTGAGCAGAATGAATATTTAAAACAGCATGAAGACTTACTTTATTTAGGTCTCACGGTAAAATTAGTTTTGGTAAAATAATTGACTGCTCAGGTATAATACAAATTTGTCTTGTAAGAGATTTAGTAGTATTTAATAAAGGTAAAGAAACTGTAAATTCTTTAAAAGTATGAGAACAAGAATATACAGCTTACAAATTATTTGAAAAAATGATAGATTTATGAGATATTATATGAGTTAGTTGAGACTTATTCCTTACAAAGCATTGAGAAATAACTTTATTTGTAAAAGAATTTCAGTTACTATCCAAAGCAATTAGACCACTTCCAGAAAAATTTCACTGAATTCAAGACAAAGAAACACTTTATAGACAAAGATATTTAGAGTTAATTAGTGACGATGATGCATACAAAAGATTCTTATTTAGAAGTAAATTAGTAAAAACACTAAGAGATTTTTACGACGAAAACTGATTTATAGAAGTAGAAACTCCTGTTTTGTGAAATGCTGCATCTTGAGCTGCCGCAGCACCATTTATCACACATCATAATTATTTTGATCACGACTTTTATCTAAGAATATCTCCTGAAACAGCATTGAAAAAAACAACTGTTTGAAGATTTGAAAAAATATTTGAAATAGCTAGAGATTTTAGAAATGAATGATCAGACCCTTCTCATCTTCAAGAGTTTACCATGGTAGAACATTATGCTGCATTTTGGAATTTTGAAGATAATATGCAATTTACTGAGAAAATGTTTGATTATTTATTCTCCAAACTGAACTTAGACAAGATCGTTAAAATCAAAGACAAAGAAGGAATTGAAAGAGAAGTAAACTTTACTACTCCTTGGGAAAAAATAGATTACATTCAATGAGTCAAAAATTCTTGTGGAATAGATGTTCAAACCTACACAATGGAAGATTGAGACATACTTAGACAAGACATTAGAGCAAAGTGAATTGAATTTGAATGAATGGACAAAATGTGAACTACAACACTAATTGATTACTTATACAAGAAAGTACTAAGACCAAACATTCTTGGTCCAGCATTCGTGTACAACTATCCAAAAACAATGCAACCATTAGCAAGAGTTTCAGATGAAAATGAAAACATAGTAGAACAATTCCAACTTGTAGTTAACTGATGGGAAATGTTGAAAGCATATTCAGAATTAGTGGACCCAATAATTCAACAAAAAAACTTTGATGAACAAGCTCAAGCTCAAGCTCAATGAGATGAGGAAGCAACAAGCTGAGATTCAGAATTTGTTCATGCAATGGAATATGGAATGCCTCCACAATCATGATTTGGAATGTGAATCGATAGATTGGTTACAATACTTCTTTGACTTGAAAACCTAAGAGATTCTATATTATTCCCACTAGTAAAACCCCATAATGAGGAATAATTAAATATATTTTTACATAAAAAAAGATTAATATTGGACATTATATATTAATCTTTTTTATTATATTTTAATAAAACCCCTATTATAAAACCTTTTTAACATTTCAAATTTTAAGATGCATATACTATAATTTTTTTATTCTTATCTTGATATTTTCAGTCAATAAAGACTTTTTCTTTAATGGTAGTCATTATTCCTACTGGTTGATTATCTATTAATTTTTCAAATTGTTCTTTAGTAATTTCAATTAAATTTGGTGCTACTGTTTTTAGATTTCCTTCTTGATCATGATGAACTATGGAATGAGTTGGCTCGTATATATAATATCATTTTGTAGTAGACAAACAGCAAAAAGAATACTGACTATTTCAAAAATCACCATCAAATTTACAATTCAAAGATAGTTTCAAAAAACTATTTATTCACATAAACTTGAGCAAATTATGCGCAACACTTGATTTTTCAATACTAGTCGAATTTCATTTTCATTTTAATTGATTAAGATTAATTTGTGCCGTTCCATTATTATCAAATTTTTCGTAAAACATTTTATTTTTTATTTCTTCTTTTTCTCAAGTTGAATAGTTTCCAAAATACTCTATCAAAGTATAGTTGATGCAAAACATTATAATTCATCACACATCAGGGCTATTTCGTTTTTTATAAGTATTTTCCAAATTATCCAAAAAAACTTCATATATAGAAACATCATTCAAAACCAACCCTCCTTTTATACTAGTCTTTGGTGAAATAAATTTATGATGAGTCTTGCTTTGCTCTAAAAACTTTGGATGATCGTGAAAAATGAGAGTTCACAGCTGTGAAACTCTTGATTGAATTAAATTTATTTTCATTTTTCTCTTTTTTTCAAGATTTTTTTCCTCAAATATCTTTTCTAATTCTTTTACAAAATCACTATATTTTAGGGACACGTTTCCAGTAAGTGCAGAAATTAAGGACGCAGAAACAGGGGATGTTTGTGAGACCTTTACAATGTTCTCATTTTGTCTTTCTAAGTTCATTTTTTATTTTTATTTTTAAATTTATAATATTATAATCTATTTTGTTAATATTACAAATTTATTACTCTAAATTTTATAGTATTTTACTCATCTATATTAGATCAAGAATTTATTTCAATATTTGGTCTTTCAAAATAATCTTGTGAAAATTCTACATCATCCATTCAGTTATCAATTTCATGTCATACTAAATCGTCATTCACTAAATCTATAGGATTTTGCTCAATAATTATATTCCCCTGTTTAGTTGGGTTAGGGACAACTGAATCAAGATAATAAAATTTAAATGCTACAGCTCATAACAAAGCAAGTATTACTAAAACTGCAATTAATATGTATTTTTTGTTCATTGTATTTAGTTAAGGAGTAATTATTTAATATATAAATATAAATAATGATTTTTCAAGTGAGATTATATTTGGAAGTCTGGATAGTATTTTTTGAATAAATTAAAATATCGATCATCATTGTTTTTAAAGTTTGATTGTTGTATTTTTAACCAATTTTTAAATTCTTGATTATTCAAAACCTTATTATAACTTTCAATAAAATTATTTGAATACTTATCTTCAAAATTTTTCAATATCATATTTAATCTATCAGGATTTTGAAAACAAGTTAGAGCAAACATAATTTTGTTGTATAAAATATCTCAACCTTCTACAGTAGTATTTTCAAACTTTTGCTTGAAATAATGTGCAATTTGCAAATCATCTATACTATAAGATTTATATCAATATAGCCAAGCTCTCATAGAAAAATCGACATCCTCTGATCACCATTTTTTTGTGTTTGGATTGAATCATCATAAATCATCAAAGACGCTTTTTTTGACTACTGTTGCTCATCATGCAACATTAGGATTATAAAAATAACCATTTATCCTTTCATACTTATATTCATCCCAAAAGGTATTTAATAAAAGGTCATTCATTTTATATATTTTTCATGGACAACTTTTTATTTTAAAATTACCTATTTGAGGTTGTGCTAAAGAAATATCTGGTATTGTATTGAACACTTCATTAAGTTTATCCAAAACTCATTTAAAAAAATACATATGAGAATCTAAAAAAAACAGTATGCTTCAGCTTGCAACGCTTGCTCAAAAATTTTTAGCCGCTGCTAATCATAGTCAATTTTTTTTAAACAATTTTATTTTGTTTGATAAAAAATGATTATTAAGAAATTCCAAATCTCAATAATTTGGACTCCCGTCATCAACAATAATTATTTCAAAATTATCATATTTTTCTCTCAAATAAATACTATCTAAAGTTATATCTAACAAGTATCACTCATTAAGATGAGGAATAATTATTGAAAAAAAATTATTGTTCATTATAAATTTTTAGTATATAAGATTGTTAATTTAACATAAATTTACTCATCTAAATCAGAAGGTGGATTAATTGGTGGTAATGTATTTGAAATTGTTGGATCAGTTATTACATCATTAATTGGTACTGTAGGAACTGTAGGGATTGTTGGCACTGTTGGTATAGTAGGCACTGTTGGCTCTGTAGGGATTGTTGGTACTGTAGGAGATATTGTTGGCTCAGTAGTAGGTTTTTCTGTTGGCTTTTCTGTTGGTTTGTCATCTTGAGGTTTTTTCTCTCCAAAAACTGCTCCTATCGATATATTCATTTGATTTACACTTATATCCTGAGGAATAGTAAATCATCATGATTGAAAACTAAATGATCATTTATTCTCTCAATCAACATACAAATTTAATATTCTTAGTCACAATGCTTCATTAAAACACCTTCAATACATGAAAAATTGGAACTCCCTATCTAATCTAACTTTTGATAATCTTCAATTTAGCATTACTGATGCCTCTCAATTTAGCAACAAGTTCTTTAATTGTTCGTCATTAATCATATTTAAATCTCATGAATGTCAAAATATAGCTCTAACTACTCACATTTTTACTGTTTGCTTGAATACTTTATTACTTACCATCTTTTCTACTACATAAAGTCTGTTTACAAAATCCGTTTCATCTATTATGATTCTTTCTCACGATGCAAGACTTGTCAATCATTGAGGAATAAGATCTAATCAAGCTTTATATCATATTTTATAAGAAGCGACTATCGAACTTACAGAATCATCTTCAATTATTTCCCAACTGCTTTTGTGTCATATTTTATCAATTAGTCTATTTCTATACTCTGTTAACTTTCAAGTGTCTAATCAATTCTCTTTGAATAGATTCATAACCTTGGTCTCTCTAGTTGTATTTCAACCGAAGTAAGGTTGATTAGTTTGAGTAACGACCTTTATTGGCATTAGCATGAAATATAGCTGTTTAGCTTTATTGTTTCTAATGTCTTGATCCTTATTATTTCACATAAGTTGATTAAACATATTTTTGTTGGCTTCCCAATCTGTATAGCTTGGTGAATTTACCAATTTAGTACATACTTGTTCACATTTAGCTTTAGATATAGCTCATATAGAATTTGAATTACCAAATATTTCATCAATATAACTTTTTACATTTTTTAGTCTTTGCTTTTCTGAAATAACCTTATCTTTTATCATAAAATCAGACATAAAAATATCTTTAAAATGTCATAATATAGTAAGCTCTTCAACGCTAACTTCTCAAGAGCTTTTTAACATACTTGAAATTTTTTGAGTTCAAGATTTATCAATTTTTAATAAAATAGACTTCAATCAAATGGCTGATTTTCTATAATTTCAAGCACTATAATTATCTGAGAATTCTGAAACTAAAGACTTATATCTTGATTCCAAGTGAATTCATAAATATTTATCAAAATTATAATTCAAATACTCTGAAACTTCTCTATTATTAAATTGTAAAGTATGCATATTATTATTTCATTCAGCTCCAGAACCTAATAATTGAATTCATTTAGGATTATTTTTGCGTAGATCATTAATATCTCTCATGGACAATTTTTCAGCTCATATTTGAGATTCTGTTCATAATAACAATATATGTTTTTGTCATTTTTGCTCTCTGATATTACGATAATTGATCCCCCCAACATTTCATATATACAAGCTTTTTTCATCATATTTTATGTTTATTTTATTTTCAGGAGAAACCCAAATGTCTATAATATCTAATATATTTTTTCATCAAGTTTTTGATATTTTAATATAATTTTGTCAATCTATACTTGCATTTTCTACAAAAATACTATTATCTCAAATTGAATTTCTTAACATATTAGAAAGTCATTCCAAGCTATTATCAAAATCCACACTACTCAATCAAATTCAAGTAGCAACCATATATTCGGCAGTTCTTTTTGCAGATAAATTGTCTTCAAATCTAGTACTTAACTTACTAAATCCAACTCAAAACATTGGTAATGGGAAGTAACCGCCAATAAACATCAATCAAACACTAATATCTGACAACTCGAATCATTTCTTCTCAACAAATAATGCTTTTTGTTCATATAATCTTTTTATGTAAGAGTTTTTTATATTAGACAAAAGCTCTCCTTGTTCATTATCTCATAAATCATCATACTTATACATATTTAATACTCATTGAATGTTTCATATTAACTGCTGTAAATACAACTTATCGGAATCCATTATTTTATTATTATCAAAATTACTTTGAATTTTGCTAATAATAGTATTAGTATCATCTGTTTGTTGGACTCAAGAAAAGATTTTATCTATATACTTAGTAAAACTTTTTCTATCTTTTTCTAGTACATCTTTTCTATCTTTATTATAGTTCAATAAGAAACCGTTTCACAATGGGTTCATAGTTACAGTTCATCCAATTCTCTTACTAACTTTATCAAGACTACTAATTCATGCATTTTCAAGTTCTTGTTTGTTATATTTATACCTTACTCAAACACTTGTTGCTAAATCTCATGGCATAGCCCAAAAAGTTCACAACGATCATACTAGTTCCATATCTTCATAATTTACAATTTTTTGCAATCACAAACCATTTGCTGTAGCCTTTATTCATCATAAAAATGTAGCAGAAATTCAAGGTATAATACTTTGTCAATTCTCTCAAGTAGTGTAAGCCAATGATAAATCTACTGATTCTATAAATCAATTTGTTAATTTTCTTAAATTTGAGTCAATTTTATCACTTCAAACTCATACTGATTGACTAATTCATCTGTTTCATTCTACAAAACTCATAAAAGTTGAGAATGATCTAATAGAAATACTCTCAATTAATTGGCTTGAATTTTTTGAGTATAAATTTCTTAACTCAATTAATTTTTTGATATCTTCTTCACTCCCATTTCTATCTTCTAGAATTTGTATCTGTTTATCTAAATTAGACAAACATCAATTCAGCTTATCTCATAAAGATGATTGTATATATTTAAATTCAGAATTTTGAGCCAACTTATTTCTCGCTTTCATCCACTCTATTACTCAATTATCTCAATGCTTTAACAAATATTCAGGCTCTATTCAACTGTTTGCTAACACCATTAATTGGTTTACTAATATTTGTTTTAATTCAGGCTTGAATTTTAGCTCTTCATACAATCATTTTTTTGTTTTAATATTATTGGATACTTGAACTCAACTAGATTTGATAACCAGCACTAAATTTTTTATCAACAAACTTTCCTTCAAAACTCATCTTTCCATATCTAACAATAAATCATGTATTTGACTACCAAATAATGTTCATTTATCATTTTCATCTACAACTCAATCGTTATTATAATCTGCTATAAAATGAAATAGTTCCAAACTAGTAATATTATCTACTATTAATTTTGAATTATTTAGTGCTATAAAGTCTATTCACTTACTAGAAAGAGTATTATACTCAATTACTTTATCCCTAAACTCATCATTAGATTTATAAAAATTTAATAATATTTTTAGTTGTTTAACCTCTCAAGGATTAAATGCAAATCATTGATAATTATATCATAACTCCCTCCATATTTGTGAATCAAAAACTCTTTCATCTTTTTCTAATAGCTTGTTTTTATTTTCAATCTTTGATCTCAAAGATTCTCATTTTTCAACAAACATTTTTACTACTCTACAAAATCAATCAAAATTGACTTCATCATCATTTAATATTTTTATTATCCCAAATTCTGTTACTCATTTTTTCAAAAAGTTTCATATGGCTTTGTTGTTTTCATCAGAATTAATTCGCTCATTATTTAATCTATCTGCAACTCATTGTTGAATATATTTGTGATTTCAATAGATGATTGAATCTACAATTTCATTTTTATGCTTTTTTAAATCATTTTTTGTTTCAGCTATTACTATACGCTCCTTATTTTCTTTCTGTTCTTTTAAATCTTGTAGTTCTTGTGTAGCTTTCTTGTTAATAATTTCAGTACCTTTTATTGTATCCTCTTTATTCAAAACTACTTGTACTCATTTATAATAATATTTTCAATTTTTTACAAACAAATTTATATCAGAAAATGATACTTCTTGAACAAATTTATTTAATTCTTCTCTAGAAATTCATTTATTTTTTCTTCTGTAGTCATTTATTAACTTTGAACGAGTTTCAGGAGACAATCTAACCTTCATTAAATTATTTTCTAAGTTCGATTGTGTGACTTTAGACTCCTCTAATCATTTTGATTTTTGAGAGTTAAGATTTTGTGAACTAACTAATTTAATTGCATTAAAAGTGTTTTTTCAAAACTTTCAATCAATCTTTAATTTAAATCATTTAGATACATTCAAATATACTTGAACTAAAGCAATCCATTCAGTAGTCCGATATTTTGATTTTTTTCAAAATTTAGATAATGCTTCATTTTGATTTAAATCATTACATTCTTTGAGAAATTCAATTATTGACTTTCAATCTATTAGTTTTTCATTCTCATATTTCAAAACATCTGCCTTTGTTAAATCGCTTAATTTAGGCAGCTCTGAATTTAGAGTATTATCTAAATCTAAATCAAGAATTTCTTTTAGGTTTAAATCCACATCCCCTTTTTTCATTTCATGAATATAATTTATAAAAACTTAATAGATTATATTCTAATATCATTTATTTGTCAAATTTTAGGTATAGATATTTTGTGAATAAAAAAAACAGACCATAGGATCTGTTTGAAAATACTACTCATCAATGTTGTTTCAAGGGGAAATGTTTGGTCTGTCATTTGAAACATCAGGATCTGTTCTTGGATTATCATCTTTTGGTTCATCTCTATTTCAATTATCTTTGTCTTTACTAGATCAAGTTACTCATACTCCCCAAACTAATTTATTGTTTACAGCACTATATACTTCGCTAGTTGCTGTTGAATAAAGTGGAATTTCACTAACATCACTAGGCATTTCTCACCCAGACTTCATTAATTTCATATCCTTTATAACTATTGCATCATTCATACACTCTCACATTTTACAGTAAGCTAATTTGTAGTCAAATCTAATTCAACGTCACTTATCTCATCAATTATTTATGAAATTTTTTAAATCTCAAATAGAATTAAATTGCATTCAATGATTCTTATTCAAAGAGTTCATTAAATTTTGCAAATATAATATTGGTAGACTATTAACTATTTCAAATGATTTTACAGGCATTTGGATAAATGGAGTTCACGCATCAACAACATTATAAATATTTGAATATTGCATCAATCAACTTATGTTCTTTTTTCAATTATTCAATACAGTCTCAGTTCATACATATGCTATACTTCCATCTGCAACTGTTTTAAACTTATAACTAGTTTTGTCTCAATTTTTATCGAACCACTCTTTTCTTGCTATTTTAAGGGAGTTTGATAATCAAGGTAAAGAATTATGGAAAAGCCTATCAAAGAAATTTCACCTTTTATCATAATCGCTTATTGTTTTTCCAACATTTACTTCTCATCATTTCACTAATAATTTTGAATTTTTCATCAAGCATGCAGGAATTGTTTGAAGTATAAGAATTTTTTGTTCTTCATTAAAAACTCATTCTCTTAATTTACTTTTCAAATTATTTAAAGATTCGACATTTGAAGTTTCCTGAGCATATTTTTTAAAATCACTTACAAAAACAAATTTATGAAAAGCTTGCCAAATTATATCTACATCATTCCTTTGTCATGTTCAAAGCTCAAAAATCATTTTTTGTAAACTAATAAGATCATTTGAATGTGGACTATTTATAGTGCTTTTAGATATTAAATTAAATATACTTTCTCTAATTATTTTTGTTTTTTCGATATTTTCTTCATTCAATGTGTCAATACTGTCTTCATATTTATTATTTTCTGAAATATTACTTTTTCTTGTAAGATTACTTGGCAATGAATCAACAATATTAGTCATAGTAGCAGCAACAAACAATCAATTTTCATCTAATTTTCATCAGTTGATTACAATAGTTCTTTCTACCTTATCTGAGACTATATTTTCATCAATACTTATAGATTGTATATCTTTTGACGAAAAATAATACTTTCAATTTACTAATTCTGCTTGTACTTTTCAATCAGGAGTAGAAAAGTTATATTCTCATTTAAAATTAAGCTCTTTAGATTGAAAAGTAGATGGTATTGTAAAAACTCTTTTTCAATTATAGTTTTCTAATATTTTCAATCATACCTTATCCTTGTTAAGTTTAGTATAAGTGATGTCTCTTTCTGACTCATACCTTAAATGTGTTTTAGCAAATCTCTGTGATAAATATTCGCCTCAAATAGTCATATATGGTATTGGCATAAATCAGGCTACCAATGCAACTCATCATCAAACAGATGTTATATTCAATTTTCATTCTCTTCATCAAATTTCATTAGAATACAACAAATTTTCATAATAATGCAAATATGACTTACTCATTGAATCCAAAAGCTTATCCTCAAAATCCTTTCATTTTCAATTAACTTCATAAAACCTTTTTAGTTCTTCATATATTTTTTCATCATTTTCTTTATTTACAGATATTTTTGAAAATTCTGAACTTGGGAAATTATTTCAGTTCTTTAGATCATTTTGAATAATATCCAAATTAGATTCCATAAGTTTCAAATTATCTTCAATTCAAGCTTTTTCAATATTTATTCAAATAGTTTGTCACACTGTAGAAATTCAAGCATAAATTGAAGGCTTATAGTTTCAATCTAATTTATTGCTAAAAAGTTCTTTCAACTTTGGATTATGATATGTATAAGAAGCTCAAATCAGAGGAATGCAAAAATTTGCTAATCATACTCATGCTTTGAATCCATTCTTTTCTAAAATTTGTTTTGTAAAAGAAACTCACAATGTTCAATTAATCATTCAAACTTGAATACTATCGACAAACCCTCTAACAAATTTTTTAACATCAAAACTAGCTCACACTCAATGATTAGATCAAACATATGCTCATACTGCTTCAAGCTTTATAATTCTATTAATTTCATTTAAGTCGGCAACATCTCTTAATGTATACAATTTGGATTTTAACAAATCATCTTCATCTAAATGTTTA
The DNA here is from genome assembly GCA_036541305.1 of Candidatus Absconditabacteria bacterium. GTDB lineage: Bacteria > Patescibacteriota > Gracilibacteria > Absconditabacterales > Absconditicoccaceae > JAZHDC01. Next base: position 2,831 of record JAZHDC010000006.1, on the reverse strand, counting down.
GAGATTTTGGAAGAAATATTTTTTTCATTTTTATAAACATCTTCTAAAGCAAGATTAACTCAATTTGCTTTTACCAATTCTGTTGGTTTTATTTTCATCTCAACCATCGTTCACAGAATTCTTTGAAACTTTTCTCTTGATGAGTAAAGATTATTGCTCATTTCCAAAGAAAACTCTTTCATAAATCACAATCATAAATTTTGCATAAAAATATCTATTCAATCAGAACTTAGTGATTCATTTACTATAAAATATGATTGTAATTCTCAGACAACATTATTAATTTCTTTTCACAATTTTCAATCTTTATTGAAATCTAGTAATAATTGCAATTTATGCTTATTATCCAAACTTGGTATTAATGACTGAGTTTCAGCATAGTCAATTATTGTTGCATAGACGCTACTTACCTCATCGACTCAAAAATATGAGTCAAATTCATATCAATATTTAGTTAATATTTCTTCTACTTGCTTGTGATTTCAAATTTTAAATATGCCATCCTTAGGTGCTGCTTGTTTCAATTCTTGTGATATTTTTTCTAAGTTTGAGGATTTCAAAATTATTGATAATGAAGCTTTTGATTCTGAAGATAATTTATCAAACTCTTCAGATCTTGAAGATTCTATTCATTTGTTAAAAAATCAATAATCAGTCAGTGTGGAAACTGACTCTTTAGTTCTTTTTTCTGCAAACTGAGAATTATACTCTAATTTTTCATGTTCTTTAGAAGAATTAATTGAATTTTGTTTATCTTCAAATTTATTTATATTATCTACATTATCTTTTTTTGTTGATTGATCTAAATAAATAATATCTCATTTATTAAGAATCAATTCTTTTCATTTAAATAAATATTTTCAATTAGTTTGATTTATAGAGATTTTTCAAAAATGTATATCTGCAACTAAATTACTCATTTCTTCATAAGGTAGCTTCAACTTTCTCAAACTGTTAATAACAGATTCTTTTGTTTTCTTTGAATTTATCTTTATTGAAATACTTTTTCACTTTAAATTCATATTTTCAATTTTTGTTCAATCCTTTACAATAAGATTTTCAAATTCATCTTCAGCAGACTCGATGCTAGTATTTTTTAAATCTTTTTTTACAAAAGAATTCTTTATTGAACTTATACTTTTAGGTCATAATTTTCAATCAACTTTCAAATTTGTTCACAAAAATATATTTGAATACAATTGAGCTAGAGCTATTTGTTCACTTCATCGAAATTTAGTTTTTTTTCAATACTTTGATTCTAAATCATCTCAATTAGCCAAATATTCAACAAAATCATCTGCTGTCTTTCCATCAATGTAAGGGACCTTAATAATATCTTTAAAATTTTGTTTTGAAATTCATTTTAACAATGAAACTTCTAAATTAAGTTTATCATCATTGTCGTAATTCAAAAAATCTAATATCCTTCACTCTAAATTACTCATTTTTGTTTTTTATTAATAAATTATAACAAAAGTATATTTGATAATTATATTTTTGTCAAATTTTTAACAAGTAAATGTATATAGTGAAAATTATTATTATTAATCTTTTCTTTATTTTCCTTTTAAAACCACTTTTAATGTTGTTATTATAACATATAAATCCAAGAAAATGCTCCAATTTTGTATATAATACAAATCTAACTTAGCTTCTTCGTCAAAATCAAGCTTATCTCTTCAAAATACTTGAGCATATCAAGTTAGTCCTGGCTTTATACTTAACAATCTTTTTTGCCATCATTTATATTTAGAAACTTCTTCTTGTAAATGGGGCCTAGGTCAAACCAATGACATTTCTCATTTCAATATATTGAACATTTGTGGTAATTCATCTAAACTAGCTTTTCTAAGAAATTTTCACCATGACAGAATTCTAGGGTCTTCTTTTAACTTAAATAAAGGTCACTTTCTTTCACTTTGAGGGATTAAGTCAGCTTTCATGCTTTCAGCATCTTTCACCATCGTTCTAAACTTATACATTCTAAATTCCATTCAAGATCTTCATACTCTCTTTGAGGTATATATAATAGGAAGTCAATCTTTGATATAGATATATAATCAAACTAAAACATAAACCCAACTGAATAATATAATAAATAAAATAGAAAATAGTATATCAAAGATTCTCTTAAAAACTCTATACCATCAATCTAATGGAGAAGGCTTAAACTGTATTGCCATTATTGGTCACAATCTTTCAGCACGATAAACTAAATCGTCTAAGAAGTAGCTTGAAGAAATATGATAATAATCTTTTCAAATAATTCTAGTAACATCTGTGATTTCTTGGAGTTGTATTTTATCAATATTTCAAAGAGTTACGATAATATCATTATTTTCAATAATATTATTTAAATCTTGCTTAACTTCTTCTAGTTTAATAGAACTTATGTTATAAATTTTGTAGAATTTAAAATTTGAATATATTTTTGAATAAAAACTCTCATTTGAATAAATAAATAATAGCCTGTATGGATTTTTCCTTTCAAAATAAGAATTTATTGAATTTATTATTAAGTCAATTAAAGTAATTAATATAAGAGACAAAATCAATCAAAATATCAACACAAATCTAGATATTCAATATTTAAATATGAATCAATGTCAAAAATACGCAATAAATGAAACTGTTATAACACAAGTAAACCACGTAACTAAAAACTTTCTATAGTATCAATGAATAGGCTTAAACAATTCATATATTGAGTTTAGGAATCATAGAAAAACAAATGCTAGTCAAACAAAGACTGCAAATGTCATAGTTTCTAATAGATTCAAATAAGGAACATTTAATTGAATATATGGTATTAAATCTGTATATAAACGCAA
>JAZHDC010000005.1:0-8631 GCA_036541305.1 Candidatus Absconditabacteria bacterium | reverse complement strand
AATCAATAAAATCTAATAATAGATATTTAATTATAAATAAAAACATATGAATTCAAAAAACTTAATTAATAGTATAGAATGAAATGAGGGAAATAATAATATTATACAAGAGACATTGGAAAAGTGATGATTTTTCAATTCTTGTCCAAATGGAAATATTACAAAAGTATGAAATAACTTGTTTGTAGCTGATAGTTGAGAGTTTAATGTATGAAAAAAATGACAAGAATGATTTACATGAAATGGTAATGTAGTATTGTTTCTAGATGAGAAATGACAAGTAATTTTCAACTTATCAGGTAGTAGAGCCTATATAGCAACATCAAAATGATATGAAAATGCATGATATATAGAAAAACTTGAATGAAAAGAGTTTGTATTGTACAAAATAAAATGAGATAGAGAGCAAATTAAAATAGATAAGTATTCTATAGAATATTTCAAAGCTTGGGAAGACATTTTATTTTACTCATCTTACGATCAAAATCTAAAAAATACTAAAAATAGTGAACTACCAACTGACACTGATTCAATAGATAAATTACTATATATGATTTCTCTTTTCAAAGGTATAAAACCAATTCACTTATTCAAATATATACAAACTAATGACATTAATGATACTTATATAAAAAAACTATTTGATGTACATTATGCTTGAAACAATATACTTTTAGATCAATGTGGAGATGAAAGATTTGATAAAATATGAGACCCTATTACTTACGAAGAAATAGACTTTTACTTGTGAGAAGAAATGATTAGTGAAGAATATGCTAATCTATGTAAAGCAAGAATTGATGATAGATTGAATATGATAGAGGAAATGAATCAATTAGATGCAAATAAACAAAATGAAATAGAAAAAGTTAAACAAGAATACGCAAAAGAAATAAAAATTTTTAAAGAAAACATCATGAAAATATAAGAATATTTTAGTATTATTATTTATTTTACGACTATTATTCAATAAAAACTATAAAATTTCAATTTGAAATTGATTTTTGAATAAATTTATATACCTTATAGTAATTTATTAACGAAACTAGAATATGAGTAAAATACAAGAATATATAAAAGGAAAACTGAACCAACAACAATTTGAAGCTTCCATCTATTGTGATAGTTCAAGTCTAATTTTAGCTTGAGCATGAAGTGGGAAAACTAGAACACTTACATACAAAATCGCTTATATGATATTTGAAAAAAATATTCATCCAAGCAATATTTTAGCAGTTACATTCACCAACAAAGCTGCTAATGAAATGAAAGAAAGAATTATTGAAATATACAACCAGCTTAGCTGAGAGAATATGAAAGATGATGAAGTAGAAGATGATTTTGACAAACTAATAGCATCTGCTACAAGCTCAAGTGCACAAAGAAAGGCAATCAATCCTCATGTAGATCTAAAATGGATGGGCACATTCCATTCAACTTTTTTGAAAATATTAAAAATAGACATTGAAGAGTTAGGACTTTGATATACCAAAAACTTTGGAATTTACGATCCATCAGAATCTATGTCTGTACTCAAAGATGTAATGAAAAAACTTAATCTTATAGATAAAATAGACATAAAAGAAGCAAAGAATAAAATATCTTGGCTAAAAAATGAATGAAAAACTTATGAAAGATTCCTTCAAACATTAGACGAATCTGAAGAGTTAGTTGGTAAAATTTATGAAAAATACCAAAAAACACTACAAGAATCTAATGCTGTAGATTTTGACGATCTTTTACTTTTGCCAAAAATACTCTTTGAAAAAAAACCTGAAATTTTGGAAAAATGGCAAAATCAATTCCAATATATTCTAGTAGATGAGGCTCAAGATACCAATCAGCTACAATTCGATATTATTAGATTACTTTCTTGAAAAAATGGTAATGTTACTTTTATTGGTGATGATTATCAAAGTATTTATATGTGGAGATGAGCTGTAATGGATAATTTCCTAAATATTTCTAATCGGTGGAAAGATTGTAAAATCTTCAAACTAGAAGTGAATTACAGATCTAGGCCACACATTGTAAATGCATGAAATTCAATAATATTGAAAAACTCAAAACAATACGACAAGACTGTAACCGCTCATAGAAGCTGAAATGATACTATCAGAGTATTTGCTTTTTCCGACCAAACAGATGAAGCATTGAATATTGTAAATATGATTATCAAAATAAAAGAAGACAAAAACTTCAAACGATGAGATTTAGCAATTCTTTATAGGACAAATGCACAGTCCCAGCCATTTGAGCAAGTATTAGTTACTGAATGAATACCTTATATTATCTGGTGAGGATTTAAGTTCTTTGAAAGACAAGAAATCAAACATATGATGTCTTATATAAAATATTTGATGAACCCAAAAGACTCTGTTTCACTGAAAAAAATAATCAACATACCAAACAGAAAAATCTGACAAACTTCTATTGAAAGAGTGGATGAATACTCTACTGCTCATTGAATTAGTATGAATGAAGTAATCAGCAATATTGATAAACTTCCTATAAAGCTAACACCGATGAGTGTAAATAATATCAAGCAATTCAATACTATAATTAGATTTATTGAAAATCAACTAGAAACCCTTACTCCAGATAAGATTATCGAAAATATAGTTAACAATATCAAATACAAAGATTATGTAATTAGCCAAGAATGAAAAGATAAAGCTGAAGAAAGAATGGAAAATATTTGACAACTAATCAACCTTGCTACCAAATATACAAACACAGGTAAACAATGACTTCAAGAACTACTTGATGAAATTACTTTGATGACAGATATTGAACAAGACGATGGAAGCAAAGATGCTGTAAAACTAATGTCAGTACATTCTAGTAAATGACTAGAATTTCCAGTAGTGTTTATTTCATGACTTGAGGAAAACATTTTCCCACTTCCCAAGGCAAAATTCGATAACAATGAACTTGAAGAAGAAAGAAGATTGATGTATGTAGCTATTACTAGAGCTAAAGATATATTATTTATGAGTTATGCAAACTCTAGACTTCAATGGTGACAACGGAAATACAACGCTCCATCAAGATTCATAGAAGAAATTCCAGATGAATATATGAAAACTTACGATATTAGCTGAGGATCCAAATCCAACAAAAACTCTACTATAAATACCAATATTACAGAATGAACATTAGTATTTCACAAACTATTTGGTAATGGAAAAGTAGTAGAAATATGGAACGATGTTGCAATTGTCAAATTCGACAATCCAAAATATTGAATGAAAAGATTAGACATTAGATTTCTTAGTGCAATATAATTGCTAATAATGATAATATTTAGGTGATGGTTTGTAACCATCCCTTTTCAATACAAATAAACATTATTTATCAATAGAAATAATAATAAACAATAATTTTCAATCTCTATTCGATATACCAATACAACCAAATAATTTCTAGATGTTAAAAATAATATAAAAAGTTAACATTAGAATTGCATTATGTTAAAAAATAATTAAAATATTAACATAACAATTTTAATTAATCAAATAAAAAATGTTTGATCCTAAATCTCCATTTAATATTCCAATGCTACCAAATAATTTTGATTTCAATCAAGTTGAAATACTAAAACTAGCCTTGAAAGCTAACAATGCAATTGCAAAATTGAATAGTCTAGTTCTTGTTTTGCCAAATCCACAGTTGTTAGTAAAACCATTATTATCCAAAGAATCTGTAGAAAGTAGTGCTATAGAAAACATTTTTACAACCACTCAAGAATTTCTAAAAGCAGAAACAATTGATAAAAACAATATTATTTGACCAGAAAAACAAGTAGCCTCTTACAAACAATCTTTGTTCCATTGATTCCAATATATAAAAGAACATTGAATAATTCACACAAACCTTATTGTAGATATTTGAAATATAATAGAACCTAATAAATGATGAGTTAGAAAAATACCCTGAACAGTAATTGCGAACAGTTATTGAGAAACAATTTATACGCCTCCAGTCGGTGAAGACACAATTAGAAAGTATCTTACTAATTTAGAAAATTTCATAAATATAAATAATGATGTAGATCCACTAATAAAAGCATGAGTTATTCATTATCAATTTGAAAGTATACATCCATTTTACGATGGAAATTGAAGAACTGGTAGAGTTTTGCTAGTATTATATCTTGTCATGTGTGGAAAACTTGATTATCCAATTTTATTCATAAGTGAATACATCAACAAAAATAAGACAAAATACTACCAAATTCTTCACAATACTACTCAATCTTGAGATTATAAAGAGATAATAATGTTTATTCTCCAAGCAATAGAAATCCAAGCAAATATTACTTCACAAAAAATTATTGCAATCAATAAACTAATAAATAAAATTTCTTGAATTATTGAAGATGAAAAGATAGTGAAATTCATTTTTTCCAATCCATATATTTCTATCAAATCAATGAGTAATGAAATTTGAATTACAAGACAAACTGCATCAAAATACATAAAAAAATTACAAGAACTTGAAATACTAGAAACTGTAAATTACAACAAAAGCAAATTATATTTCAACCCTCAATTCATTGATATATTATCATAAAATATATTATAATTAATTTTTACAACAAAATAAAATTTAAATTAAAGAATATGAAATAAGTATCTAATTTTAAATATAAATAAATACTACTAAACTATAAAATTTCAACTTTTTCATGATTTTTCAAAATGTGAACATCACAAAATTTACTTCACATATCTTTTAGTATTTTAGCAAACTCTATTCTATCAGTTCATCCATGAGTCAATCAAATAGAAGCTTGATCAGCAAAGCTCAACCTACTTATGTAATTCAACAAATCTGTTCTAGATCCATGTCCAGAAAATCAATCAATTTGTACAATTTTACTATCTCTTTTTCAACTCTTATAAGACAATCTTTGTTCTTTAGTTCAATTTATCAGAATTTCAGTAACAACATCTCAGTCTATAGAAACTGACTCATTATTAGATTTTTTCCATTTTCAAAGTTTTCATCCCAATGTCAAATCTGCTTGGTATCATGTAAGAATAAGTTTTGCATCAGGGTTTTCCAAAATTGATAACAAGTATAGTCCTATAGGTCATCATTGAAGCATTCCACTAGAAGATATTATCAATTTTTTCTTTCATTCAAATGCAATATCTACTAAATATTCCCCTCTTTGATCTGATGTCCTTACCCATTTAAACATATTTTCATTCAAATATCCAAACATTTCAGGATAGTAGATATCCAACAAATTACTAATTCACGAAGACAATGTAGAATCACATATTATTTCATCATATTTCAACTCATCTTTATAAAAATCCAGAAAGTACAATATTTCTTGGAATCTTTGTAGAGAAAATGCTGCTACCAAAGAACTTCATTCAGAATCATTTATCTCTTTGATAAGCTTTTGTCATGCTTCATACCAAGGAGTATGGTTTTGCTTTCAAGCATAAGTAGTTTCTAATTGCAAATAATTAATAGGTTTTTTAGTTTCAATAATTGGTTTTACCAATACAGAACCGTCATATCTTCACAAATCTCATGTAAACAAAGAATTATGCTCTCATTTATCTGTTTTAGCACTTATCAATACTTGAGAAGAACCAATAATATGTCATGCAGGATACAAAGTCACACTAATATCACCATTCAATTGTATAGGTAATGGATTTGTATCTATTTTAGGATCTTTTAACACTGCTTTATACTCTCTATTTGTCCTTACTATTAATTCAATAGTTTTGTTCAAATCATCTCCATCAAACAAACAAGTACTTTTACAAGCAACTTCTATAGCCTCTCTTTGAAGAGTAGAAATATCGATTTTTTCATTGTATTCTATTGTATTTTCAGTTTTCTTTGAAAAGTTTACATTTTCTAACTGCTGAATGTTCTTGAGTGCTTGAACATATACATCATATTCTTTTTGTGATGCACAATCAGGTTTAGAAGACAGAATATACTTACAAAGCAAATATATGCTAATATCCTTCACTACCATAAAATCTTGAAAATTATTTATTGTATACAAAATCAAATATGCAAAATCATCTAAATCTCACTTTTTGTCAAAAAAACTTATTAATTTATTCAACAATAGTTTAGTATTATTATACTCATCTAGACAATCATCTACATCCAAAGCAATCAGAGCAGAATCTAACTTTTCATACTCTTTCATTTTCTTTTCTAACTCAAGATTCAACTCATCAATACTTTTCACTGAAAAATCAAAATTAATTCAATGATTTCACATTCTGTCAAATAATATTTTATACAATTCTAACAAATCATACATATAATTGAAATTCTTACTAAACTCTTTGTAATCTTTTATTTGATGATTCAAAAAATATTTATTTACTATTTCCATAAATTTGTCATCATTAATTGCTCACAACTCATTAGCATACTTACTTTCAAATCATCTTATAAAATCATACTCATACAACAATCCCCATTTCTTCAAAAAATTATTAATTTGTTCATTGGAAATTCTATAATTTTGTTCACTGACTACAACATCACCATTTACATTACTTGGTTTAATATCTTGTTTATTATTAGCTTCGATTTTGTTTTCATCTTGTGTGATGGTTTTTGTGTTTCAATTGTTGTATTGTAATGTTTTCAATTTCAGTATTTCATCATCTAATGGAACTCAATTTTCTTCTAACAGTTCAATATAAGAATTAATTTTTTCTTGAGAAAATACAAATCATTTCTTATCTTTCAAAGACACATTTTTCAAATATGATATAGCTTTGAACAAAAGTGTTTTTTTGTGTTTCAATAATGAATCTTCTTGTGAGGCTATATTTAATTGATCAACCCACATTAGTTTTGCTATTTCAAAAGTCATAGGATGCATAATAATCTTTCCTCTAAATCACATTTTTACTAAATATGGCAACTTTCCGATATGATCCATATGAGCATGAGTAATAATTATTGCATCTAATTCTTTTACATTAATTTCTCATAAATTTTCATTCAAAGCATTTGCCATAGTACAACCTTGTAAATTTCATGCATCTACTAGTATTTGAAACAAAGAATTTATTCCTTGAAACTTTAGATAATGAGAAGAACCTGTAAGATTTACTCAATTTTCCAAATCTTCATTTCATCACAATGAAATCAATTCAATATTATTTACAGCCATATCTATTGGTAAGGATTAAATAACAATGTTTAACATTTTTTCAATAAAAGTCAATATGAAAAACTATTTTTCACAAATAAAAATCCCTAGAAATACTAGGGATAATTATAAAATAAAATTTAATTATTACATACAACATTTGTATCAATTGTAGAAGATCCATCGTTTATACAACTTCAAGCTGTTAAGGTAGTTCAAGCTCACAAAACAAGTTTAGCTCATCAAGTAACTGTTATTTTTTGGAAACTATAAGAACTTCTTCAATTGAAAGTTACTATTGGAGTATTCCTATTATTCGTACTATTTCATTTTAGTATCAATTCTTCCTCTCCACTTGTTGTATTCAATAAATATATTGTTCAGGCTCATCCATATCCTCATACTGTTGCTGCTGATATCTTACTTTTCAATGCTTCATAATCTGTTACACTACCATATCTTATTGCTATTCTTCCACTTCCTCCATCTTTTGATCATTGGCCATCTCACCCATTTGCCTCATATACTCAATTTCATGATATAATTCCACTCACTCTTATATTTATGCTTCATCCACTTCCTCAACGTCAATAATTTCATGTATATCAACTTCCATTTACGTAGATTCATCCATTATTTATTAACTCTCATGCTTGTATCAGCACTACTCATCCTGCATTTTGATTTGCCTTGCTTCATATACTCCTTGGTTCATATATATCTCCATGTATTTTTCATTCTAAATCCTCTGCTCATATTCATGCATGACTTTGTCCGTTCTCTGTATTTATTGACTTTCCTGTTACATCTATTTTTCCTCACAAATCTATCTGTAATCTATTTACCTGTATATCAAATCCAGTACTTGTTCATATTGCATGATTTATTATTCAAGATCATCTCACATTTATATTGCTTGCTGTTAATTTTTTATTCAACTCTAATGTTCAATTTACTATTTCCATATCATTTATTTCATAATCCTTATATGTTTGCAACAATGAACCTCACTCTATCATTACATTATCTAGATTTATTGTTCCTGTCAATCATACTACTATTCATCATTTCAGTGTAAACAAGCTATTTTCTACCAAATTTGTTGTTCATATCAAATTATACTCTCATCAATCTAAACTCATTCTGGTTACATATAATAATTCTCATTGTGTCAACCTTCATCATTCACTATACAGATTCTCAACCTCCCAATTTCCTCTCAACACTACATGGGCTCCATTCTCTATTCTCATCGTCTTTACACTTCTTTTACTTCCATGACTCAAATATGTTATATTATTATTTGTACTATTACCTCTTATTATCAACTCTTCTTCTCCACTTGTTGTATTCAATAAATATATTGTTCAGGCTCATCCATATCCTCACACTGTTGCTGCTGATATCTTGCTTTTCAATACTTCATAATCTGTTACACTACCATATCTTATTGCTATTCTTCCACTTCCTCCATC
>JAZHDC010000004.1:0-8635 GCA_036541305.1 Candidatus Absconditabacteria bacterium | reverse complement strand
TATGTATCACAAGAGTGACAAATTAGTTTGAAAGAAACTAAATCATATAATTGTGAGGAAATGATAATGAGTACAGTAGATATGTGACAAACAGTATGAGTTTGTTCAGGGTTAACTCCTACATTTGATTTGATGAGTCAAAGTTCATTGCTAAGTCAATGAATAAATTATGGTGAAGAACAAATGTGTTGATGAACTTTGCCAGAATTTGCAGAGTTAAACTGAATAGAGAAAACTTGAAAAGAGTGGCAATACAATACTGAATCTTGAGAGTGCAACTTCAAATGTATGGATAGTTACTATTATTCAGATGGAATATGTAAATCTTATAATTGTAGTGTAACTTCAACACAAGTAAATAATCATAATTATTATGTAGATGCTATGTTAAATTGACAAATACTTCCAGTATTGTCTGAATATATGCCTATTGAAAATTGAAAGTCTCAATACAAACAATCTTTTCAATGTAATACAAACAATCTAACTCCTACTTGATGAGAAACTATTATTGATACAGTTTGTAATAATTGATTTATTAAAGTTTGAAATAATTGTATAAATCAACCTACAAGTAAAAGTTGTTCAGAAACTTTATCTCAAAATCCAGATTCAATGAATTGAATGTATTGGATTGATCCAGATTTGGAATGATGAAATTTACCAGTAGAGGTATATTGTGATATGTGAAATTGATGATGGACAAGAGTTCAATATGAGAACTTTGAGACTGGTTCTACCTCATGATGGACTAATAATAGATTAACTCGTTGTAGTTCATATTGATATATTCTTTGATGATATTGAGTACTTGGTAGAGTGAATAATTCAAAGACTTATAATTTGAAATGAGTCCCTCATACTCAAGTAAAAGCAACCATGAATTATATGTTTATAGATTCTTGGGATGGAGAAAGATGAGATGTTTATTTATGATGAACTAGAATTTTTTCTATGAATATGGATACACATACCAATAGAATGAAAAACTTTTGTTGATGGAGCTCTGAACGCGATACTTCAAGAGGTGTGTCTTGAATAATTTCACATACATGAGATTCTGTAGAAGTTAGATGATATTCTACTTTGAATGAGTCAACTTGAAATGAATCTTGGTGATTAGATAATGTTGCTGTTTGGGTAAAGTAAATTCTATTGACTTTGTGGTTTTATGTGTTATAATTTATTAATTTTTTAGATTATAATATAAATACAAATGAAAAAAATAATATGAATTGCAGCTATTTGAATCTTATTTACATCTGTATGTTTTGGTGAGTGAGATAAGTCTGGATGATACAATGAACCAAAGTATTATGAAAAATTGAACTTAAATGCTTACCTAGATTGATCTAAAGTGATAGTGAAATGGACTCCTATAGAGAAATCTATAACAGATCAAGAATTCAAATATTATAAAGTAGTAAAATCTAGTTCTAATCCAAATCCAGTATATCCTGAAGATGGATATATACATTATACAGCAGATATAAATTCCAAATCTTATGAAGATTACAAAATTGAAAATTGATATAGTTATTATAGAGTATGTGCTATATTTAGCGAAGATAGATATTGTAGTAATGTAGTAAAAGTAATCATCAATAATTCTGTAGAAAAAGTAGAATATCCAAAGAAAGAAACCTATAAAGAAACACCTAAAACTCAGGAAAAGAAAGAGTATAACAAAGAGAAACCATCTATAAAAAACAATTTGAATGAACAAACAAAGATCAAGTTGAATAATATAATCTCTAATTTTGATAATAAATTGAAAACAAAACTTGACACAGATGTGAAAAGAGTACAGGTGATTGATAATGTGCTAGAAAAGTTAAGGAATTATAAATGATTAAGCGTTACTCAAAAACTAATGCAAACTTATTTGATATCTAAGCTGGAATACTTAAGATCTAATTATGATGATGAAACTAGTGAATTAGAGTCGTTGTTTAACTTTTAGTCTATAATTAATATAAAAAAAACCACAGATTTTACTCTGTGGTTTTTTAGTACTAAGTACTAAGTAGTCAGTACCAAGGGATAGTAGAGTTTAGAGGAATAGCAATAGCGATTGTACATAGTGTAGATTATAACTATGTACTATTTCCCATTGCAATCTGCTAATCTGGTGCCCCTACATTAGTATAATTAAAGATAAACAATCATTATTGAGATCTCTCGACTTCGCTCGAGATGACAGATTATTTTCATTTCCACCGACTAAAAGGAGTGGATAAATCCTAAATTGCTTCGCAATAGTGTGAGTTCAAATTTGAGTCTTTATGTTTATTCTTCAAATCTAATATTGTCTCTTCAGTCATCTTTAACACTATACAAAATACTATCTGCTCTAGTTTTTACTGAGCAATGATTGTCTGACTCATGAAATTCTGCTATTCAGCAAGAAAATGTTACTTTCAATCATTCAAATTTTTGTCAAGTATCTTTTATTGTTGCTGAAAATGGTTTTTGGTTGATTATTCTGAATCTTTGTAGTAGCTTGTACATAATTTGTATTTGGATTTGTCACATTACTACAAATTCTTCTCATCAAACTCTATATATTTCTGCTACTCATCAACATTTTTCTTTCAAGAATTCATTACAGCTTGTAGCAAATTTTACTAATACAGCGTCTCATACTTCATGTCAATAGGTATCATTGAATTTTTTGAAATGATCTATGTCTAATAGTGCTACACAAAATTTTGTTCCTGAGTTATTAAAGTCAGCAATATGAGAGTGAATCATTTGTAAGTACTTTGTCAAATTTCAAATTCAAGTAAGTTTGTCTGTAATATTTTTTACATGTAAATCTTCTATTTCAGTCTTGTATTTGTTGATTTTTTTTCATTGAGTTGTGATTATTCATTGGTATTCCTTTACTTGTTTCTGCTGAGAAGCTGCTATTTGGATTACTGTATTCATAGATAATACCATTTTTTCCAACAAACTAATACACTCTCAAGGATTGTCCATAAGCTTTTCCTTTTGCTGAAGGAGTCACATTATAAGTTCTTTGCTTTTTTTGTTTATCTCATCAGATTTCAAAAGTTGTTTGTCTGTTTCACCATTCAAAGTGTTGATTATATCAGTTACTCAACAAATTGCATTACTTAGTCATCCAATAGTTTCTCATAATTGGTTGGTTGCATCACAAATATCTTTTTCAACTTTTTCGCTAGTATTTTTTATTCCTTTAGCCATAATTTAATGTGAATAATTTAAATTGAGTTGTGTATACCTAAAATTTAATAAATGTCAATACTATATTGATGTGGATTTATATTATAGAGTAAAATTAGATATTAGTTCAAATTGCTATTGTAATCATAAAATAAAAGATTAGTATTTTATTATATACTTAAATATAAATTTTACTAAATAAAAAATTTATCATGGTAATAAATCTAAAGAAATTTTTAAAATGATTTACTTTGATTGAATTGATTATTGTTATTTGAATTGTTGCAATACTTTCTACTTGAGCCTATTTGATGCTAATGAAGTGGATGAGTAAATGAAGAGATGCAAGGAAAATCGCAGATATAAATGCACTGAGTAAATGAGTTTTGATTTATGAATTAGAGAATTATGGTTTTCCAACTCCTTCTAATGCAATAACTCTAACGGATCAATACTGAGAAGAAATTGGAAAACAATGATTGTTCGATAAGCAAGTAGTAGAAAAGTTATCATCTATTCATAAGACTGTAAAAGATCCCTTTACAAATGAGTATTATTCATATACTACTTATGATAAACATAGATGATTTGAAATAGGTACTTTTATAGAATCTATGTGAAAAATATGATTCAATATAAGTAATACAACTTATGCTGATGATGAAAGTATCAATCCTTATGTATTTGTATACTGAAAAGTAAAAGTATGTGAAGATAATTGAGTAATCAAATATCCTAATCCAGTTTCAGTATTTGATAAGAATCAGTACAAATACGTAAATACTAAAACTATGTGAAATGCCTGAAAAGTAATGTTCAATATGAAATATTTGAATGGTAGTAAAGAGGCATTGGAATGATCTGGTTCAATTTGTGATGGAGAAGTTCAAGCTCCGATAGTAGGATTCCAGTCATACAACACTTGAATGAATTTGAAGCAATGAAACCAAGAAAATATTGTAAATACTACAGATTGAATTTTGGAAATAATTGAAGAGCAATGTACTCACAATGATTTGTGTAATAGTCCTGACATTTATAGAGTAAGATATAATTTGTATGTTATTACATATTATAATCCTGTTACCAAAGAAGTTACTTTGATAGAAGCTGAATATGATGTTAATTTGTGAAAGTTTGTAGAAAAATCAAAGGAAGTAATTTTTGATGGAAGTTGAACTAGTGGAGATAGATGAAAAATATACTGAATTGCTACTAGTCCAAAATGATATTATCAAATATATTATGGATGATGAGCTTGATGAGTGCAAGTATATACTCAATGATGATGAAGTTGATGATGAGCAAGTTGATGAACAAACGTTGTATGATGAGCTTGATCTAGCTATCAGTCTATGCAATTGCACTGATGAGCAAGTGTTGCTCAATGAGATAATCAAACCTTGGTAGCCTTTTCCAAGGATTGAACTAGTGAATGATATGTTGCCAAAGTTTTGGCAGGGGATGGAAGTGCATCAACTCAAGTTACTAAATTGCCATTTGAATGTAGGATGCCTAAAATTATTTATCTAAATGAGGATGTTTATTTGTTGACATATATTGATGAAGATGGACATATTTGAGTTAAAAAGATAACTTACAAAGCTTGAAGTTCATCGCCTTCAATTGAAGAATATCAAATGGATTGATTAGTGGAAGAAATCAATTATATTGATATTGAGCATCTTTGAAAAGATTTGGTAGGTATAATTATAACCAAGACTAGTGGAGAAAGCTTAATAAAAATATTGAATAATCAAGAATATGGACTTATGAATACTGATAAGGAAGTAATTGATATTTGACCAATTTCAAACATTCAAATGGTATCATGATGAAAATGAGATCTAAATATAACATTTACAAAATGAACTTCATCAGTTACAAATTATTATAAGGTTTCACAAGAATGATTTCTTTCATTGGTAAAAAGTTCACCAATAAGCTGAACAGATCCTAAATTATCACTAATTTGACCTACTGATGTAGTGAATATTTGATGATGAAAACCATTGAGTATAGCTACTCATCAAAATGAGCCAGTTAAAGTTGTCCAAGAAGCAGATGAAGACGATACTAAGTGATCACAAATAGTCAAATTTGACTCTTCATGGATTACAAATGTTGCCTGAACATCTTTTACTAATTCTTGAATTCAATTGTGAAAAGTTCCTAGTTTATATATTAGTAGTAATTATAATTGAACTTTGTGAGACAACATTTCATTTATTAATAATTTTAATATTTGATCTGATTTATATATCTGAACAGTTTCTACACCTATTGTTCAAGAACTTGCAAATAGTATTACTCGTCCTGGTATTGATACAATATGAATTTACAAGTATGATTGAAATGATTTTGTTAATGCTCAATCCATTACTTGATTAAATTCTTCAACTGCAAAATTAGATTATTTTAGTTTTGAGTGAATGACTTTTATGGCAGTAGCAAGTAATCGGCAAACTAAATATTGATCAAGTTGACAAAATACTAAAATATTTAAATGGGATAGAGATGAATTTAATCAACTACAAACTCTGCCATCATGACTTAATGTAAAATTTTTTGAAATTTCTTGAACAAATTATATTATTCTTAATAGATGATTTACTGCTAGTTGTTATATTCCAACGACATGAGTTTATGCAGCATGATTTCCCAAATGTACTCGGACTCATAATTTAGAATCAATTATTTATAAATGGGATTGAACTAAATTTGTAAATCATCAAACAATTAAATTACCTAATGCTAATGAGTCTTTTACTTATGATTCAGATATTTTTCAAATATGAAGCGATTATTTTTTGACTATAGGGACTGTTTGAGTTAAAAGTCGGAGCTGAAAGGGTTATTTATATAAACGAAATTGAACGAGCTTTGCGATTTATCAAACTTTCAATTGAAGTAGTATACATACATTAAAGTATTTTGAAAAAGATTGATGAAATTATCTTATTGTTTTGAGTTTGGATAACAAAAATTCTTTGTACAAGCGAGATTGATTTGAGTTTGTTCATATACAGGATTTTTATTGAGTTTGAATAAATTCATTGGATTTGTATGAGAAATGAGCTGATTTGTATTTATTGATGACAACACACATAAAACCATCTTCATTAGTGGATTGAAGACTAGTATATGCTACTAATTACTGATTTGTATATAATTATAAGTGGAATTGAAATGGTTTTGATTTGATTTTGAATAGTTGAAATTCTCCAAATATGATGAATTTTGTAAGGTTAACTCTTTGATGAAAGGATTTTTTATTTTCAGCAAGATTGAAAAATGCTGAGTGATATGCAAATTCAATAAATCCAGATTTGTTCTATTATATGGGGAGAAACACTTGAAAATATTGAACTTATAATTTGGAAGTATATGAGATATGAGAACAATCATTAGTAAATAACTTTGTTGTTTTTAACACCCCAGAAAGTTCATCTATAATTTTAGATGATGTTCAAGAAATTAGTGATATTATAATAGATGAAGAAAAGCCTGCAGGAACTGATATCAAATATTTGGTAAGTTTTGATAACTGAAATAGTTTTAAGACAATGTTGTGAGAAAACTGGGAAACTGTAACAAAAGAAGAAATGAAAACGAAATGAATGAGCTCTAACCAATTCAGACAAGCTTTATTGTGAATGGATGAAGAGGCAATTAATTTGTTGGTTTCTAAAGGTTTAGATGGTAAGAAGAGGTTATATTTTATAGTATGAATGGAGACTTCTAATCCTGATCTTTCAAGTTCTTTGAAATCTATAAAAGTAATATACAACAAAAGTACAAACTATTAGAAATATGCAAAAATAGATAGACTTTTATCCAAAATTTCAAATTTAATGATTTGTTGAGTTCTTATTTGTAAATATATATAGATATAATTGTATAAATGTAATAGTCATAATATCTTGAAATGTTTATTTCAACTTGTATTTTTATATAAAAATCTATATAATTTGTGAAAATAAAATTTACATTTAGATATTAAATATGTAAAAAGTCAATACAAGTAAATCTATATAAATAAAAATATACTCAAAATTTTGACAAAACAATATAATTGATTATAAATATAAATAATAAGTTTATTAAATAAAAACAAAAAAACAAAATGGTATTCAAATGACAAATTAATTTGGATTTGTGAGATGCACAAGATTCAACTGAAAATGAATCAAAAGATACAAATGAAACAAAAAAAATATCAGATTTGGAATCAAGTGAAATAGATAAATCAAAAGAGTTAGATAAAAATCTACCAGATGAAGCCAAAATCGAAGATTCAACACCTGAAGAGCCTACCAAAGAAGTAGAAGCTGTGGTTGAGGAAGTGTCCCCAAATTCAGATTTTGCAATAAGTAGTGCATCAGATAGTAAGGTGGCGAAAAGTGAGCCTGTAAAGCCAAATGAGTTTACCTTGTGAATACAGGAAGACGATGATGAGCAGCCTGAGCCAATTAATATAGATTTGTTGCCAAAGTTCAAAATAGGGGAGTCAGAAGCAAAGCCTCAAAAAGAAGAAAAGCAAGAACCTCCGAAAAATGACTTTTCTATGAATTTGTGATGAACAAATAGTACACTAATGTGAAATAAAAGTGATAAATGACCTGCAATAGATGCTGCGAATTTGTTGCCTGATGACCTAGAAGATGATGTGAAAGTAGTAAAAAAAGAAAAAGTTAAAAAAGAAGTAGTACAGCCTGATGTAATTACTAATATTGCAGAGTGAATAAAAGTAAATGAAGATATTGAAATTGAAGAGCTAAATAAGTTGATAAATAGTAATATGCTATGAAAGCAAAAAAGAAAGAAAACTTTGATGTATGCTTGATTGGTGTTGTTATCTTTTACAGTGTTGGGAGGATTGGGATTTTTGATCTTCCAAAACAAGGAGACAATCCTGAACAACCTAGCAGCAGATATTTTGCCTCAACAAGTAAAACCTGTTGTAACTGAAAAAATTGTTACTCAAATTGTAGACAAGGATGAATATGATGTAAATAATTATACTGGTGATGTTGCAATTGTTAATCGTGAAGTTTTCAAAAGTTTGCAAGTAGAAGACTTTTACAAAGTTTATAAAACAGATTTCTTGTTTATAGATCAAGCTAATATCAGTGAAAAAGATAAGAAAAATGTGCTTACTAAGTTGAATTTGCTTGTTTATGCTTATAATAAATGAGAAATAGATTACCCATTGTTTAGAATCAAATATAACAATCTTATTAGTAATATGTTGAGGATGGAAAGAATCAATGAAATTAAGATAAATAGTCCTCAATGAAATACAGTAATTATACCAACGGAAGAGTAGAGTAGATTGCAGTTGATTAATACTAAGATGAATTGCAATCTAGGAGATGGGGAATTGCGATAGGAGATTGGGAGATTGCAGTTAATTAATACTAAGATGAATTGCAATCTAGGATAT
>JAZHDC010000003.1:0-8691 GCA_036541305.1 Candidatus Absconditabacteria bacterium | reverse complement strand
CTTCACGAATCAATGCTCAAACAGCAGTTCAGGATTTTAATAATTGCTTACTTAAAACAAATTCTTTTTTCTCTTCACTAAGCTCTTTGTAAATTTTAATTATTTCTATTGAAAATCTATATGATTTTTCTCTAAGAATACTTTCTTTCATTAAAGTAAATTTAATTGACTAAAAATAAATATTTTTCACTATTCACTATTCACTATTCACTTTTCACTTTTCACTCTTCACTCTTACCTTCCCAGTCAACAATTGTTGCATTAGTCATTTTTTCAATAGTTTAAGTTTTTCTAATTTCATCTTATATTGATTTAATTCTTGATCTGCTTTGTATAATATATCAGCAATAGCCTTTTGTTCTTCAACTGATGGAATAGTAATTTTTATATTAAAAAAATCACTTGGAGTAACATTTAATAATCAATGAGCTCTTCATCATTCATTGGCGATTTTTTCTAAACTCTTTACTAAAAGTTGATTTTCAAAATAGCACTCAAAAAAATCATGAGAGAAATTAATTTTTTCTTTTAATTTAAAACATATATACAATGTTGTTACTACTCATTTATCATAATATTTTAACCTTTTAATTGCTCACATAGAATATCAATTTGAATAACTTTTATTATATGCAAACTCATCTTTTAAAAGTAAATAATAATTATTTAATAATTCACTAGCTATTTGTTTTTTAAAATAACTTTCTTGGTTGATTAATCACTTTTGTGCTGAAATTGTCAATACATTGGTATTATTTTCATCGTTTTTTCTAGTTACTCTATCAAAAAGATCTAATAACTTAAACTCTCTCCATTTTTCAGTAAATCCTTTCACTCTAACTTTCCCAGTAAGCAACTTTTGTTGTAATCATTTGTTCCTTTGTTCAAGTTTTTTAATAATATTTTGAGTAATTTCTATAGTTTCATCAGTTGTTTTTAGAATTGTAGCGATTTTCTGTTGCTCTGGAAGTGGAGGAAGTGGAATTTCAATTTTTTCTAATTCAGACTTGTTTAGTTTTGCTCTTCATCAACCATTTAACCAAGGTAGAATATTTTTATGTTCAATACTATAAAATAAATAATTTTGATAAATATTATGCTTTGCTTTTAAAACATGAGCATGATTATTTACCCAAGATTTTCAATTTATTAGATAAGCTATTGGTCTGTAATTATATTCATCAAAATATCATCAATCCTCAGCAATCAATATTAGATTATCATCAAAAATATATTCATCAATATAATCAACAACTCAATTAGCTCAATAATATGGATATTTTCATTTTTTAAAAGATCTTTCTTCTTTATTGAATGGCTTTCTCTTATTATCTAAAATATCAGCCGAATCAGAAATATTTGTAATAGTCCAATTTTCTGGAATTGGTCAAAGTGGAGAGTTTTTGTATCAAGGGTTTATGTTGGATTGTTTTTTCATTATTAATTTTTAATGGATTTAAGGTCTTCAATTATTTCTTCTTTTAATTTCTTATAGACTCATTCAATTTGGAATTTTTCAAAAATTCTATCAATCATTGTTTCTCATTTTCACAAATGAACTGCTGGATTGTTTTTAATTACTTCTAATAATGCATTTTCCAATTCTTGGGTTTGTTGCAATGTGTATGATTTTTCATTAGAAATGAACATTATGTACATTTGAACTACTCTATATTTATGATTATACTCTTCAAATAACCTTTTTCTTTGAGAAATACTTTTTTGTCAAAACCATGAAATCCATAAAAGAGGCACACTTATAAGTCATTTAAATATTATAAGTTCTGAAATGGTAGGTTTTGTTCATGATGATGAAAGATTTTCAATTAAACTATTCATTATATCATGCTGAGAAAAAAGATATACAATTATTGCTAATGGAACCATAAAAATTATATAAGTGAAAATTGTATTTGAAAAACGGAATAATGAATTATAAAATATAATACAAAAATTACTTATCAGATTCCATTTCCATAATTTTAATTCCATGTTATTAAAATCTAACTTCTTTTTTGAAGAATACTCATACATAGATTCAAGATATCATTCGGCTAATGATTTTGCAGTTGCATCAGAAAGTAATGCACTCAATTCTTTTTTCTTTATATCTATATCAGCATTCAGAGTTTTTAAATCATTTTGTTGTTTTTCAATACTTGGAATTATTTCATTAGTAATTTTATTATTAAAATCATCTACATTTTTTATTTGTCATTCTAGTTTTTCAATTACACTTTCTTCTGATTCATTTTCTACTTCAAATAATTCAGAATATTTTGTAGTAAAAGATTCGTATATTCTTTCAATATCAGATTTAATTGAATCTTCTCATTCAATAAGTTTTTTATAAAATTCTTCAATTTCTTTAATTGAAGCTTTTACTATTTTCTCATTTTCTTCATCTCAAAATAAGAAATTATAAAATTCTGTTATATGTTTTTGTGAATCTTCAATATCTGTTTTAATAGAATCTTCTCAATTTACTAGCTCTTTATGATAATCTTTAATTTCTTTTATCTTATTTTGAATTTCAAGAATTTTTGTAATTCAAGCAGAATCAGGAGTAAATAAATCATCATAATTTTCTTTTATTTTATTATAACTATCTTCTATACTTTTAATTATAGATTCTTTTTCACTACTTCATTCATGTAATTCTTTGTAAAATGAATTAATTTCTCAAATCAAAACTAAACTTTCTTTTACAAATTTCCACAGTTCATCTTTATTTGGACTTTTTCAATTTACATTAATACTATTTATTAAAGAATCTATATTTGTCATAATTCTATTATATAAAAACTAAAATATATTTTCACCTTTTACTTTAATTTTCTAATTTTTTATTTTCATCAAACGCTTTATATAAGGAATCATAAACTCCAATTAGTTAATATATTATGCTTTATAATTTCTATTAACTCAATATTATTTAATTAGATTGAATTTCTCTTGTCATTTAAATATTTAAATCTCTCAATTTCTTTATTATTTTGCGATTTCTTATTCACAAATATATCCACATTTCATAATTTTTCTATATACATTTTTATGATATATATAGATTATTGCATTTTTCTATATACATTTTTAAAATATGTGTAAATTTTTGAATTTTGTACCCATATTAATAAATCGTGTGTAATTTTTACTTAGATACATTTTGTAATAACTTGAATAAATCCTTATTTATATAATATTATTCTCTTCAAATTTTCAACTTTCCCATCAATCATATTTCTTCCAGAGAATCTAAATATTTTGCTTAGGTTTTATTAAAATTAAATATTTCTTTAATTTTTTTTATAAACTTTACAATATAAAACTACTTTTCACTATTACTCTTTCATTTCTTTAGTTTTTTTGTATCTCAATTAATTTTCTTTATTTCTCTAACATCTTCTAAAAAATGTTTACTTGTAATTGGGTCATTTCAAGTTTGCTCTATAAGCTCTTGCCTAGCTTTGAAAGCTACTCATCCTCAATCTTTCCCTGCTTTCTTTAGTTCGTATAATCATTCAGCATCACGAGCTCTCGTAATATCGGTAGTTGCCTGCTCAGCTAACATTGTCAAGATTAGTTCTGTTGGTGTCATTCAATCTCTTAGATTTCAGTTTTTCATTCACTTATGCTTCTTCCAAGACTTATTATCCATTCAAGAATATGCTTTATAAACCTCATTTGTAAGAATTCAGTATCAAGCTCAACCTCACCCTCTTTGATCCCATTCATCAGTTAATCATTTTCTTACAGGGATTCAACGAGCTCTTATATCTATCCAATCTTTAGGGTATCATTTTTTCTTATATGTCTCGATCATCCTATTCATTGCCAACTCTGGATCTTCAATCTCTTGAATTCTTTCATATCATACTTGAGCTAGCCATCTTTTGAATGGTTCTGCTCTTGGTGAAGGAATTGATTGAATAATCCTTAGTATTGTTTCAGTATCTGCACAGTCTGTTGCATATTTCTTTCAATCTGAAGCCATTAATTTCAGTTGTACGATTTTTTCGGACATCTGAAAATCTAATCATTCTTGAGATATTTTTCTTTTGAGATCACTCCAATATCACCTTGGATTATTACTTTGAGATAAAAATCAAACAACATCAATAACACTAAAAAACCATCTTCACTTATACCATTCTTTTCTAAATTCTTTTCATTGAAATAATGAAATTTTATTACTTTGATTTTGCAAATCTTTAGACATTCTTACTAATTTACAATTTAAAACCCTAATTCTTTGATATATTTATTCATTTCTTGCTGTGTTTGTTCTAGTTGTATATTCAATTCTTGTATTTCCTTTTGAACTGAAACAATATCTACTTCATCTTCTTCTTCGAATGTATCTACATAACGAGGAATATTTAAATTAAAATCATTTTCTTGAATCTCATCAAAACTAGCTACATAACTATATTTATCTTCTAATACTCAAACTGGAAGACTATTATCTCTAAAATTTATATAAGTATTTACTATTTTTTCAATGTCTTTATCTCACAATCTATTTTGATTTTTTCAAGTTTCATATAGTTTACTTGCATCTATAAATAAAACATTTGTATTTTGTTTTACACGATTGAATATCAATATTGCAGCGGGAATCTGTGTTCAAAAGAATAAATTAGCAGGAAGTCCTATAACGGTTTCTAATAAATTTTCTTCGATTAATTTTTGCCTTATTTTACCTTCACTAGCTCCTCTAAATAAAACTCAATGTGGGACCACTACTCAAACTTTACCTCTATCTACATAGGTTGTTTCTATCATATGAGTGATAAATGCCCAGTCTCATTTACTTTTAGGTGGAACTCATCTCCAAAACCTATTATATCTATCACTTACTGCATTATCTGCTCACCATTTGTCCAAAGAAAAGGGGGGGTTTGCCACTACAACATCAAATTTCATCAAAGAATCTCATTCTTTCAACTTTGGATTGTTCAAGGTATCTCACCAACGAATTTCTGCATTGTCAAATCAATGCAAAAACATATTCATTACTGCTAATGCCCAAGTACTTCAATTCACTTCTTGTCAAAACAAAGCAAAATTATTTGTTCAAATCTCTTTTCATGCTTTTATCAACAATGATCAAGAACCACAAGTTGGATCACAAATTTTAGCTCAAGAATTTCCTTTTGTCAATTTAGCTAATAATAATGATACTTCATTTGGAGTGTAGAACTCTCAAGCCTTCTTTCATGCATCACTAGCAAAATTAGAAATAAGATACTCATAAGCATTTCCAATTATATCGTTTCATATTAAATGTTTTGGTCATAGCTTTAACTTTTCATCATTAAAGTCTGTTAACAAATTTTTTAATCTTTGATTTCTTTCTTTTACATCTCAAAGATTACTGCTATTGAAATCAATATTTCTAAATATGGAAGCTCAATCTTCATGACTTAATTTTTCCCTATTAGCATCTTCAAAATCGCTTAAAGCAGCATTTATCAATTCTCAAATATTTGATTGAGATCTATTATCAAACAAATAATAAAAAGAAGAACTTTCAGGCACAATAAATCTTTCATGCTTCATAGCATAGTTAGCCCTTTTTTTATCTCAATTATATTTTTCCAAATACTCATCATACTTATCTAAATAAACATCACTTACATATTTGATAAATAGAATTGTTAGTATATAATCCTTATATTGTGTAGGATCTATTATTCAACGAAAAGTATCACAAGCTTTCCATATAATCTGATTAATTTCTTTTTGATTTGTCATCTTTAATTTGTATAATCTAAAACGATTTTATTTATTAATTTTGTTTTCTTATCCTTCAATTTAGAATAAAAATCAAGTTCTTTTAAATATAAATTGTACATATTGATTAGTTGATGTTGTTTATCCAATGATATTTTTTTTACTTCAAAATTCTCTAATACACTTTTTCAAATTAACTTAATTGTTCATCATGACAAATTATTTTTGAAATAGTTAGTATTTTGAGATTCATTTAATACAATTTTTATATACTCAGGCAAATAGTTTCAATCAGTCAATTTAATTACAAAAAATGCAGATGAGGCAACAGATGGTCAAATATCATCTGAGTAAACTGTAGCAATATTTCTTACTCACTTAGATGCATACAAAACATCTCAAGGCTCTAACAATTGATTATCCCTTATTTGATCACATCTTAACTCTTTCACTAAATTATTTTTAATAAAACCAAACTCTTCCACATCTTTTGTTTGTATATAAAAAACATCTCATACTCACAGGCTTTTGATGAAATATCAACTTTGTATTATAGCGATTTCCTTCAATTTCTTTTTCAAATTTATTTCTTAGTAGATAAATTACTAAATTGTATTATAATCAAAACCCGCCAAAAGTCAAGCTAATTTTTATCGTAGTAGACTCTCTACTAAAATTATTATATTATATATGTTAATTTTACATTAAAAAGTTTCTTACTATTTATGAAAATTGAATTATTAATTTTTGTAAAACACGAGATTATTTCACAACAAACTCTTTGTAAACTTGATAAATTTTTTCATAAGATGAAATCTCACTATACTCTCCATCTGTATGAAGATTCTCTCAATTAGGCTGATGCAAAAGCACCACACTTCACTTGCTACCAAAAAACCTTCAATCACTGGCTACATGATCCTTGATCAATTTAACCTCTTTTCCAATTAACTCTTTGGAAATTTGCAAATATTTTTTAATATACTTATTTTGAGGGTCTGAAAATAGAGGAGATCAATGCAAAAATTTCACTATTGTAATATTGTATTTTTTTGCAAGCTTTTTCACAATTGAATAAATCTTTTTGTGAGAATAATTCTGAGTATAGCGAATATCAAAATTACCAGTAGCTTTAGATGGAATAATATTCACAGCTCAAGAATTACACTCTACATTAGTAAGATTAACAGTTGTAGTCCAGTAAGATTTGGATTTTTTCATCATTTCTGGATTCTCCAATGCAGACTTTAACTGATCATAAAACATAATTAGCAAATCCATTGCATTTTGCCCCTTCCAAGGTCTTGAAGCATGAGAAGAAATTCAATTAGCCTCCACAGTCAAATGAATTGGTCCTTTCTCAGCATATACAATATTGTTCAACGACCCACCATCTGGAATAATTACTACTTTCCCGCTATATCACTCTTGATTTACAAGTTTTTCTACTCAATTTATACCACCAATTTCCTCGTCAGTATTCAACATCAATCCTACTTTCTTTCATTGAAAACCTTCCTCCAAAAGCTCTTTCATCAAAACCATCATTATTGCGTTTCCACTTTTCATATCCAATGCTCACCTACCAAAAAGTTTATCTCACTGTACAAAAGGGTCATATTGCTCTACTTTTCAAGGCACCACATCCAAATGTCAATTAAACAAAACATCTAACTTTTTCCCTTTACAATTTTGGATAACAATTGATTTCTTCCCATTAAATTCATACTCATACACATTTTCGTATCAGCGAAAATAATTTTTCACATATTCTATAGTTGCATCCAAAGCTTGTTTATCCGCTGCCACTGATTGGATTTTGATCAAGTCCATGGTAATTCACACAATGCTATCTTTGATGTTTTTCATTTGTTAAATTATTTTTAAAGGATTTTCAAATTTGTTTATTTAGCTGACTTTGATAGCAAAGCACTATCACGCCAGTGCTGGATTTTGGGTCCACATCCATTGGGAGATTTTATTCTTACAGGATTATTTTTCAAGTATTTTTTCAAAGATAAATGACAAGCATATTTAGAAATATCAGAATGAAAAGTGTCCAT
This sequence comes from Candidatus Absconditabacteria bacterium, assembly GCA_036541305.1. Classification (GTDB taxonomy): domain Bacteria; phylum Patescibacteriota; class Gracilibacteria; order Absconditabacterales; family Absconditicoccaceae; genus JAZHDC01. Next base: position 892 of record JAZHDC010000003.1, on the reverse strand, counting down.
ATCTAGTCTCCACATTATGGTATCTGTCATTTCTCATCAATTCAGATTTGGTAAATTCACATAATCTTGATGATATCTCAATCCAGCAAATCCATTTCCATGGAAAACCATACCACTTGCAATATTATCCTTTGCATGATGTCACAAAATTACTTTTATATGAGAATGATTTGGGCTAGTAAATAAATCCATTATAACATGTCTCAAAGCATCTGAACAAAGTCATGATTGAGTAGTTCTATAACTTGCTTCTAGATTGGGAATAGTTCAATCTACATTAGAATTTCAAGTTACTGGGTCATCTATGATTTTTTCACTATAATTTTTCATCAAAATATATCACAAATCTTTTTGAGTTCATTTACAGATCATATATAATCTATGATTGTGGGGGTCTTTTTCCAAAGTACATATTAAATCTTGTGCAATTGGCATAAATGTATCTGGATACTCTTCCAAAAGATAATTTCAATAACAAGGATTTTGTATTCGGTGATGATGAAGACTTTTAGCCAAATCTATGATTCTTCATTCTTGATTTAATCATACATTTTCTACATAAAGATTTTTATTCATATTTTTAGATTTATTTTTTAAAAGACAAATTGATTAGGAGATAGCAGATAGTAGATTGGGATAGTACATAGTATTAACAATCTACTAAAATCAATTTTTTGCCAAACAAAAAAGCCTCCCAAGCAGGAGACCTATTTAAATGGCAAAATCTTCCTACTTATTCAAGGGCTGGCTTAATAAAGAAAAAGAAGAATTTTGCTGTTTGTTTGTTCATATTGAATTTCATAATTAAACATAACTTATATAATCAATAATTTTTATTTTTCAAGTGTTTGTTTTAGAAAATTACAACGTTAGTATATTCATTTAATCTTGC
>JAZHDC010000002.1:0-8970 GCA_036541305.1 Candidatus Absconditabacteria bacterium | reverse complement strand
ATGTACAAACTATGCATGATGTACATATAGTTGGCAAAAAAACAGCTGGTCAGCATGTAATGCTTTAAGTTCGTATTGGTGAAATCGGTGAGCTTGTAACAAAACATGTTGATGATGAACTCAAATAAGAAGTTGCGTATTACCAACATGAACTCAAACAAGATCAATATACTGTCTAAGAAGTGATGGTACAACAGTATCAAATAGTTCATGTACATGAGCCCAACCAACTACTACACAAACATGTAGTGCTAGTTTAACAGGATGTGGATGATTATCTACTCAAAGTAAAGCCTGTAATACCCAATCATGTTGTAATATTTCTTTTTGGAGTCCAGATGCTGGGACTGTATGTTCTAATAAAACTTTAACTCAAACTAGTAATTGTTGAACTACAAGAGTTGTTCAATGAACAAAGCAATGGTCAAGTATTTGAGCTCAATCAGTTTCAGCTGCTAAAGCATGATGAGTTGTTACTTACAATTCACAAGTATTTCCATATCCAATTGAAATTAATTGAAGTGTCTTCACAGAAGATCTTTTATATCGGATTTACTGTTATGATGCAGCTTGAAATATAACCTATAAAAATGTTTGATGAAAATGAAAAGATAAGGATGATAGAATAGATTACGCATATTTTTCTTGTGTAGCTAATAGGGTTTACATCAAAGTACAGGAATGATGATGACATTGATCTGATAAAATGTGATATACTGTTAATTGAAAATATTGTGAATAATTTTTATATTAGTAGATTTATAAACATGAGTGAGTATATAATTGATTTAAAAAAGTGATTGTTTTTGTGAATAAGTTTTTCTATAATTGCTTTTGTCTTGATTTCTATTTGAAAAGCATTTGAAACAGAGTTAAATATAGACAATAATTCTTGATTTCTTCAATCCTTATTTTTTACAATTGATGGTAAAGTTAATTCCAATAAGAATATATCATTAGATTGAAAAGATTGAACTGTTAGTTTGTCTTGATCATTAAATATTCTTCCTTGAGCTATAGCAGATAAAAAACTAGTTTCTAGCGACTTTTCACCATTGTCAATCACAAATAATGATATTTGATCTGGACAGGTTGTAGATTCTCATTTTGTATCTTGAACAATCAGTACAAATAAAATAATAAATAATTCATTATTGTCTTGAAGTTTTGAAAATTGATCAATAAATAATACAAAAATACTAAACAATACTTGATACATATTTAATAAAATCATTTCAAATACTAACACTTATTTTTTAGATCCTGCATGACTTAGTTCTTTTTATGTTTTATCTTGAAACCATTTAAAAGTAAACAATTTAATATTAAATGAACTTATTATTTGAGATATATCCTCGACATCAAATAAGCTTTCTATCAAATGAGATTTGTTGTGAAATAATATTTGCGATGCTGATTATTGTGTATGAAATAAACCAAACAAGATATGAGATGTTTGATTAAATAAGCGGTGTCAATATAAATGATGAAAAATTGAATGTTTAGAGTCTTTTTGAGATTAATATTTATATTTTTATATATATTTTATGATTTATTTTATTAAAAAATTTATTATTAAGACTACATTTACAATATTATGATTCCTATCATCACTTATTATTTTTGTAGTTTTTTGAAATGTGTTTGCAGTATTAGATTTTACTAGTGACAATACTGTATGATATATAAAAGATTTGTTTTTTACAAGTGATAGTAAAACTCCAGCTTCATCTAATACAAAAATTATTGTGAAATGATCTGATGGTTCTTTATCCTTATCTTGAAACTTAATTCTTTGAAAGTGAATGATATCTGATAATTCCATATTATGAGATGATATAAAGGACGGAAATATCATTAGTTCTTTACTTACAAATGATTCAGTAACTAATTCTAAAATCCTAAATAACACTATTACTAGTAGTACAATAGCTCCTATGTCAGTTGAGTCTGTCGATATTAAGGATAAGGTTTTGGGCAGTTCACAATTTGATAATCAAGATAGTTTTTATTTTAAACTTTTCAAAGATCATACTAATTCATGATATTTATTTGATTTGTCAGATAATTCATATTTGATGAATAACATTGTTAAAATATTGAAGATAAATACTTCAGAAATTGATAAACAACTTGTTATTTGATGAGATATTAATTGAGATTATGAAGTAGAAGTTAATTGAAATTGAATTGTTGAATGAAAGCTTTGTTCTAGTGGTGCTTGTTGGTGAAATAAACCCAAAGAAATTTGAATAATGAATGATAATAGACGATGTATTTGAGATTGAAATTCAATTCAATGTGATAAAAAAGTTTTTTGAGAACTGGATTATTGTACATTAGATGCAACATTAGATTGTATTTTAGAATACTAATATTTTATCAATTAATTTGAGTTGTTTAAAACATCAATTTCAACTGAAAAATGTTATTGATAAATTATTTATTTTTTTATTAAAATTTAGTAGCGTAATAATTGACAAATATTAAAATATTAATTATACTTTTTGTATTTATAATTAATAAATTATTTAATGTCGAATCTTAATGTTCATAATGAATTAGATATTCAATTTTATAATTCAATTATTACTAATGATAATGATTACACAAATAAGATAATTAATATCTATATAGCAAAACTTGTTTTGGTTGGATGATTTAATTGATATAATAAAATTTATTCAAAAGATTGATTAATAGATAATATTACTATAACTGATTTTCATAACAAGTTAGTGGATCAAATCATAAACAATAAATTTTGAGACTATAAAGATTCTTTATTGGATGGAATAGTTTTAAACAAGATTTTAAATACACTATTGTCTGATTTTTCTAATATTTTGTATGATTTTGAGTGTAAATCTAATACAATATATTTTTCAATTTTAGATTATTATTGTGATGAGTGCGATTCTCAATATGATAATTATAGTAACTTAATTTATAAATTTTATGCAGATTTATACATAGACAATTTAATTTCATTTTTTGATTTACATAAATTAAATAAAGTTTGAGGTATTTTGGAAATGGAAAGATTGTATTTGAATAATAGTATGTATGATTTATTATAAATAGCACCTTTGTGGTTTTCGTGATAATTTCTCTTGATTTTTGAAATTTCTTAATTATTATATAAACACCATTTGTAATGGTTTTATTTAGTTTTTAAATATATTCTGATGACAAAATTAGTTCCTATTGAAGATCACATTATTTTGGAAACCATCAAGGAAGAACAAAAAACAGCTTCTTGAATAGTATTACCTGATTCAAAAGAGAAACCTTGAAAATGATTAGTTTTAGCAGTTTGAGATTGAAAGGTGACTGATGATTGAAAGAAAATTCCTTTAGAAGTAAGTGTAGGAGATATTGTTTACTTTACAAAGTATTCACCAGATGAAATTGAAGTAATTGAAAATTGAGTAAAAAAGAAATATTTAGTAATTAGACAGAGTTCTATATTAGCTAAAGAAGTTAAATAAATTTATTTTATAATTAAATTAGAAAATGGCTAAACAAATAATCTATTGAGATGATGCTAGAAAGCAATTATATAATTGAGTTAAATTGGTAGCAGATGCAGTAAAAGTTACTATGTGACCAAAATGAAAAAATGTTATTTTGGAAAGAGGTTATTGAGCACCAAATGTAACCAATGATTGAGTTACAGTTGCCAAAGATATTGAATTAGAGGATAAGATAGAAAATATTGGTGCTGAACTAGTAAAAGAAGCTGCATCTAAGACTAATGATGCAGCTTGAGATTGAACTACATCTACAGTTGTATTAGTGGATGCAATAGTAAGAGAATGACTTAGATATATAAATTCATGAGTCAATCCCTTTGCTCTGTGAAGATGATTGAATAAAACAGTTGAGATTTTGGTACAAGAACTCCATAAAAAAGCAAAAAAAATCGATTCAAAAGAAGAAATCAAAAATGTAGCAACAATTTCTGCCCAAGATCCAGATGTGGGAGAATTGATTTCACAAGTAATGGAAGAAATTTGAAAAGATTGAGTAATTACTGTTGAAGAAGGTAAATCAATATGATTACAAAAAGATATAGTAACATGAATGCAATTAGATCAATGATATTTATCACCTTATTTTGTTACAGATTCTTCTAGAATGGAATCTATAATAGAGAACGCTTATGTAATAATTACAGATAAAAAAATTAGTTCAATAAAAGAAATTTTGCCATTATTAGAGCAATTAGCATCTACTTGATGAAAGGACATACTAATAGTTGCAGAAGATTTGGAATGAGAAGCTTTAGCAACATTAGTTTTGAATAAGTTAAGATGAGTATTGAATGTAATAGCAGTTAAAGCACCATGATTTTGAGATAGAAAAAAAGAAATACTTAAAGACCTTGCAACATTGACTTGATGACAATTAATTACTGATGAACTGTGATTAACATTTGAGAATGTTTGACTAGAAGTGATCTGAAGAGCTGATAAAGTTATTGCGAAAAAAGATAAAACTACTATAATTTGATGAAAATGAAATGATTTAGATGTAAAAGCAAGAGTTGAAGAAATCAAAGTACAAGTAGATAATACAACATCTGATTATGATAAAGAAAAGCTTCAAGAAAGGGTAGCTAGATTGTCTTGATGAGTAGCTGTTATAAGAGTGTGAGCTGCAACTGAAATGGAAATGAAAAATAAGAAATATAAAATTGAAGATGCACTAAATTCTACAAGAGCAGCAATTCAAGAGTGAGTAGTTGCTTGATGAGGGACTGCTTTATTAAAGATGATATCTCACATTTCAAATCTAATATTAAATGATCCAGACGAGCAAATTTGAGTAGAAATACTGAAACAAGCAATTCAATATCCAGCTAAACAAATAGCAAACAATGCCTGATATAAATGAGATTTAGTTGTAGAAAAAATACTAGAATGAGAATGAGATAATTTTGGTTTCAATGCTAGTAATTGATTGTATTGAAATTTGATGGAGGATTGAGTTATAGATCCTGTAAAAGTAATAAGAGTTAGTTTACAAGAATCTGTTTCTGCAGCTAGTATGATTCTTACAACTGATGCTGTTGTTGCAGATAAACCTAGAGACAAAGATTCAACTCCTGATATGTGAAATATGGGTGGAATGTGATGAATGTGAATGCCATGAATGATGTAAATAATGTTAAACTAAAGTCAGAGAGAAATCTCTGATTTTTTTTATTCGTATTTTTGACAAATACATATTATTCATTATTATTTAATTTATATATTTATAATATAATAAAGTATTTTGAGTAATAAATATTTTAGATGACCAATAACAAAAAAAGATATTGTAGATTATTTGAAAAAAAATCCTAATAGTGAAAAGACTGAAGCAGTAAGAGCTTTGCAGGACTTGAAGGAACACATTTCAAGTAATGTATTTTCAGTATTTTCATTGTGAAATCCAATGGATTATAAGAATGCAGAAATAAAATATTTAGATGGTTTATCTTCAAGCCAGCAAATTGACTCTTATTTTGACGATGATTATATAAAACAATATAAATACTTAATAGAAAGCATTTTCAAGAAAAAACATAATACCATAGAAAAAGCTAATTTTGCAGCCGTGTCATATGAAAAGTTTTCAAAATTACCATATTATATTGAAAAATATTGAACTTTTAAAAGAGATGAGTTAGACCAACTAGCAAGAGATTCTAAGCTTAGCATAGAAGAAAGATTTGAAATTAATGATTTTATTTCTACTTTAAAAGCAAGACAAATTAATTTTACTTGAAATAAGGTATTTTATTTTGATGAAAAGCAATTTAATTATTATGATTTATTAGGTTATCAATATTTCTCTTTTAAATGTTTTTATGAGAAAGATATTACTTGAAATAAACACTACTTTTCAATTAACGACTTGTTAAACGATATTGTAACATTTTGAGTAGAAGTTTGACTTCCACAACTAGACTTATCATCATTGCCTTTAGAATTTAAAAAGTTTTTTCCTTCAATAAATAGAAGGTTAAAATATGCATTAGCTTTAAATTTGATACAAGATCTAAGAGATAAACAAGAAAGAATAATATATACAATAACTGATTTTGAAAAATTTTGATCTATTCCTACTTCTAAGTGAAGAATTACAGAACAACTTGTTGAGCGGTATTTTAGAAGTATATCTCAAAAAATTAATGGCTATTCTATTTCAGTAGAAAGAGGCTCACCTTGAGATGATACTTTCTGAAAAATAGATTTGGTTTTGTCAATTGATAATCTCAAAACAAAAGTCAATGTGAAGAAATATTTCCAAATTACAATGCAGACAAACGAAAATGTTCTAAATTTGAAGAAAAGACGTATTAAAAACTCTTTTACTCAACTTTTACAAGTAGAAATTATTTCATTGAAAAGAATTGTGTATTTGTGGAAAAAATTCAATAGACCAATATGAGGAATTTGAGAGTTACTATCGATTCAAGATAAAGTTTTTTTATGAAAAGTATTAGATAGTATTATAAAAAATATTAAATCATAATAATAAGATAATCAAGATTATTAATTAATGATAATCAACAATAATGTCAATAAATATTATTTAAATTTTCCTTGAATTGTTGTTAACAATTATTATAATGATATGACTTTTTAATTTTAAAAATTACTAATATGAAAAAATTATGACTTGTTATATTATGATTTGCTAGTTTATTTTTGTTTTGATGTTCATTTTTTTGATGGAAACTTGAAAAAGTAGATAATACTAATGATAAATGATCTATTGAAAATAATGTACAAAGTGATACTAATGAACCACAAGAGTGAAGTATTTCTTTGAAATGAGAAGTTACGGTTTACTTTGACTCTAACTGTAAAGAGTGAGCTTGTTTGGAGTCTACATTACAAGAGATAATGAATAATCAGATCAAAGTTACATGAGCTACTATAAAATATATCGATTTACAAAGTAACGCAGATAAGGTTACTTATTTACAATGAATTTGAGTAACTGATACACCAGTTTTAGAAGTAAACAAAGAACAGTTTGATGCATTCAATCAAGCATGAAGTCAAATAATTCCTTATTTTCAACAAGTATGAGATAATTATTATTTATCCTTTTATTCTTGGGAGTATTGAAAAGAAAATAACTGTACTGATTGAATTGATAATGATTGAGATTGACTTGTTGATTGAGATGATGTTAAAGATTGTAGTGTTTCAATTCTACTAACTGATTCTAGATGTACTGCTGATGATGATATGTTGTGTGATACTCAATGATTAAAGCAACAAATACAATGATCTATATTTCCAGTTTGATATATTTTGAAAGAAATCGATGTAACTACTCAAGAATGAAAAGATTTGTACGCTCAATACAAACAAGCATGAGTAACTTGATTACCATTGCTTTCAACAAGTTTTTTGAAACCATTAATGTTAACTTCGATGAGAGATCAATGAGCAATAAAAGACATACAAGTATGAGATCAAAAATACTTAATAACTTGGATAACATGAAAATGGAATAGTGAATTAGCTGATAAGTGTTTTGTTGACTGAAATGTTGATTGTAAAAATGATGCTTGTAAAGAGTATAAACAATGTTTGCCTGAAGAAAAAGCTACTTTAGATTTATATATAATGTGATATTGTCCATTTTGAGAGTTAGCAGCAGAAGCGTTACCAGATTTTATGAAACAATTTAAGGATGATAAAGTTAATCTAAATATTCATTATATTGCTGAGCATGTTTGACAATGATATACAGCAAATGATTTCAATTCACTTCATTGAGCTCCTGAAGCAGAAGAGAATATTAGACAATTATGTATTAATAAAGAATATTGAAAAGAAAAATTAGTAGAGTATTTTGTTGTTAGGTATAAAAATAAGACTAACACTTGAGAAATAAAAGATGACCCTAAGTTAGCAGTTGATGCAATTGGTTGAGATTATAATAAAATAAAGGAATGTGTAGAAAATTGAGAATGATGAAAAATGTTAGCAGAAGATGTTAAAATAGCACAAAATCTATGAGTTTCAGGATCTCCTACTTGGTATGCAAATAAAAAGTATAAATTTTGATGATACAACCCAGCTTCTATAATAGCTGAATTTTGTAAATACAATCAAGAGTTAAATTGATGTAAAGTTCCATTTGAATGATGAGCAACTCAACCATCTACAGGTAACGATCAACCACAATGTAATTAATATATAAGAATATAAGAAATGAAAAAGATACTTTGATTGATTTTAGTGTTATTTTGATTTTGATTTTGTTTTTGAGCTGATTCATATATTTTATATTATTGAAATTGATGTACTCATTGTGCAGCAGTAGAGAAATTTTTCCAAGAAAATGGTGTTGTGGAAAAATATAAAATAGAACAGAAGGAGATTTATTTTAACAATAATAATCGTAATGATTTTTTGAACTTTGTGAATAATGCTTGAATACCAACGCAAGATCAGTGAGTTCCTCTTTTAGTAGCAAATGAGTCAGTTTGAGTTTCTCACTATGTATGAGATAAACCTATTATAGCTTTTTTCAAGAGAAAACTACTAAATCCTAATTCTGATGAAATAATTCCAGCTGATAACAATTTCGAGAATGATGATTATGTTTCGTCAAGTAACAATATTTGATTATGATTTTTTTGAGTATTGTTACCAGCTGCATTAGCAGATAGTATTAATCCATGTGCTTTTGCTGTAATGCTTATATTGATGTGATCTATTTTGAGTAGATACAAAAGTTATAAAAAATTATTTCTTTCTTGATTTCTATTTATATTAGCAATATTTATTAGCTATGTTGCAATGGGTCTTTGACTATACAAGGCCCTTGCTTCAAGTTCAAATACATACTATTTGAAACTATTTGTTTGAATATTATGAATAACAGTATGACTTTTTAATATAAAAGATTATTTTTGGTATTGAAAATGATTTGTTTTTGAGGTTCCTTTGTCTT
>JAZHDC010000001.1:0-9120 GCA_036541305.1 Candidatus Absconditabacteria bacterium | reverse complement strand
ATAGAAATATTTAATGATGTTCCTATATTAGGGAAGGACGAAAGGATGGGTGCAACATTAATAGCAAATAGCGATAGGAGATAGGGGATTGTACAGTTAAAAGCAAAAAAAATGTTAAAAGCAAAGGGAAAAATCATACCTTATCCTTTCCTTTGTCTTTTCCTTTTAACTTAAACAAATTGCGTAGCAATTCCCTATCGCAATCTGCTATATTAAAATCCTGATTGAAGCTCTACAAGTTTGAAGTATTCTCAACCAAGTTTGTAAAGCTCCTCATGATTTCATCTTTCTACAATTTTTCAATTTGCTATATACAATATTTCATTTGCATTTTTTACTGTTTGAAGTCTGTGGGCAATAACTATTACAGTTTTACCTTGGAATAGATTGTTCAAAGCTTTTGTTACAAGTTCTTCATTTTGTGAATCTAAGGCAGAAGTAGGTTCATCAAGTAGTATAATTTTGGGATTCTTCAGCATTATTTTGGCGATAGCTAATCTTTGTTTTTGTCATCCACTAAGTCTTACTCCCCTTTCTCATATTTGAGTTTTTAGTCATTTTTCAAAATCATATACAAATTCACACTGAGATAGTGAAATAATATTTTTTAACTCCTTATCAGATGGCTCATAATCTAAAGCATAAGTAAGATTTTCATAGATTGTTCAATCAAATACTGATGGGTCTTGAGTAAGATATCCGATATTTTTGTAGTAGCTTATCAAATTTAACTGTGATAACTTTTGTTTATCTATAATAATATCTCAACTATTGGGTGAAATATATCCAGCAATCAGTTTCATCAAAGTAGATTTTCATCATCATGAATCTCAAACTAATGCAGTTTTTGTTCATCACTTTATATTCAATGAAAATTTAGAAAACACTTCATTATTATTGTAAGAAAATGATAAATTTTTTATCTCAATATCGCATTTTCAAGGATTAAATTGACTTCAAGAATCTGTATCAATTTTTGGAATATTTTCAAATACTTCTCGTAATTTTTCTATATCTACTATTATTTTGTAATATCTTCTCATTACATTTCTTATTTCCCATATATTTCTGGACAACATTATCAATAATTGAATTATCAAAACCAAATAAGCTAATGAATATTGTCAATAAATCACTCAAATTCATACAGTCAAATAGATCCAAACTCTAAAAGAATCATTACTGATAAAGGATAATATATGCCATATATATTTTTCTCTATTAGCAGTTTGTCGTAATTTAATTCTATTTTTAATAAGAATTTCCTGTTTATCTAATTCTGATTCTAACTTTCAATTTTGTAATATTTCATATTTTGACATCAATATTTTTACATCATTTCATGATATTTGTATAGATATTTCTTTGGATTTCTTTCTAGTTTGAACCATTAATTTAAGTCAAATATAAACAAACCCTACAGAAAACACAAATAATACTATAGCAGCTATTACAAACTTCCAAGATGGAGACTGTCAAACAATAATAATAAAAACATAAATAATTGAAAAAATACTATTCAAAATAGTAATAAAATAATCACTAATAAATGCTTCCCACTTTCAAATTCAATTAACAATAATGTTTTGCATTTTTCATGTTCAATAAGATTCAACTTGTGTATTGTCAAGTCTTATATACTCTCTAAAGTACTTTTTCATCAATCAAAGCTGCACATGGTTGGAAGTATAATCATTAAGTTGTTCTGATATAAAATTCAAAATATATCGTAATAATTGTACTCCTATAAATATTGCAACATAAAAATAAACTTTATCTATTTGAGCAGTTTCTATACTATTAATAATCCAAGCTGATAAAAGAACAATAAAAGCAATTTGAGCTGTATGATACATTGAAATGAAAAAATAAAAACTCCAACTAATTGGAGCATATTTTATAGGTAAAAGTAATTTTTTTATTTTAGAAAATAATTTCATATTATTTTATATCTATTACTAAATCAACTCATTCTTGTTTTGCCACATCTTGAGCAAACTCTACAAATATTTTTCTATGACAATAGTCTGGTTTTTGTTCTTTACACAATATAGTAATAGTTTCCAATAAACTTTGTTTGACTATACAAACTACTTGTCAAAATTTCAACTCTTTCAAAAATGTTAAGTACAAATGCCTATAAGTATCGTAATTAAATCTTCACTTCAAATAACCACCTACAATTGATGGTGGAGGGGCTAAATCAGACCTGTGCAAATGGTATAATCAAAGATGAATATTCTCGTCAGGTGTAATTCAATCATCTAATGTATGACGAGACATAATTGATATTCTCAATCAATCATCATCACATGGTTTATCATAAATACACTTGCTTTTTAACATAGCATTTTATTAATCTAAAACTCATTTTACAATAAAGTCTGTTGCTTGCTCTTGCGTCAATCATTTTGCTCTCAAATTATCAATTGCTGACTTTTCGATACTTCCAATTGACGCTTCGTGTGTCAATCTAGCCGTAGGATTGATTACCCTCAACTCTGGCAAACTTTGAATGTCCCCTACTCACAACAACACTTCTTCACAATCTACGTGTCAAATACAATTGTCTCCAAACCCACTCATTTTTCCTACAAAAATATTTGCAGCTCATTCGTAGCTTACTGACTTTGACTTCAGCATTGCTTTGGACTCTACTCAATGTAGATTGATTTCATTATATGATTTCACTTTATCATCTTTTTTCAAATTTATTCTTGATAACAGCTCAGCTTTACTAGATTCTCAATTCAATTCGACTATCATATTTTTGGTAAGATTACCAAGATTTCACATAGTAGCAACAAACTCATTAGAGAAATATGCATTCTTTCATATTTTAATATTGCTTGTTGTGTTTGTAGTAGTTGATGATTGTTTAGTATTGAAATGAAGCTCATATGTTTCAAGTCTACTTCACTCTCACAGATTGAAATATTTCATATCTTCGTGTTGACCAATTGAGTCTACAGTCATACAATTTGAGAAAATTCTCAGATAAGAATTTTTTCAGATATTAAATGTAGTTTCGATTCTTTGAATTGCTTCTTTTTGTTTTAGATAGAAACAAAATTGTAAAGGCTTTTCCGCTTTGTAATTATCTGGTACTGTAACTGTTGTTTTCAAAGTTCAATCCACAAACTGCCCTACTACACTTACTTGAGAATCTACAGACTTTTCTAATCTTACATTATCTTCCAAGAATACAATATCTGGATTGTGATGGAACACTATATCTTTCAAAGAAACTCAAAGTCTATCTGCCACTTTCTTTATTTCTTCAAGTATTATTTTATTCATATTATTTTTACTAATATTCTAAATTATTTGATATTTTGAATTTATGGTTTTTTCATATTATTTCAAGATTATATTTAAAATTTCTATTGATTATAAAATATAATAGGATATTATAATATAAATGTTTATAAATTATAAAAAAAGATTATGAACAACTATGCATTTATAGACTGACAAAATCTAAATCTTTGAGTAAGATGAGAATCATGGGTAATTGACTATGAAAAATTCAGAATTTATCTAAAAGACAAATATAAAGTCAAAAAAGCTTATTATTTTATATGATATGTACAAGACGAAAACAACAAATTATATACTATGTTACAAGAAGCCTGATTTATTGTAGTCTTCAAAAAACAGTTATTAAATATGACTACAAGTAAAAAATGAAATATTGATAGTGATTTGATATTTTATGTAATGGAGAAACTTATTGAAGAACCAAATAAATTCGATAAAATTGTAATTGTGTCATGAGATTGAGACTTCAAGATTCTAGTAGATTATTTGATGAAAAAAGACAGATTATTGAAAGTATTATTTCCAAACAAAAAATTCGCATCATCTCTATACAAAGAACTTACAAATAAATATTTTGATTATATGATAAATCTAAAAACCAAAATTTGATACAAGAAAAAAGATTAAGTACTCAGTAATTGCTTCGCAATTAGGGGATGGCGATAGGGAATTGCTACACAATTAGCAGATAGCGATAGGAAATAGTACATAGTTGTAATAATCTACTACAATCTCCAATCGCTATCGCTATTCAGCAGATTGTTTAATACTTAGGGGAATAATAATTATTCGAATAACCTAGAACTAAAGACTCAAACTTGAACTTACACTATTGCGAAGCAATTTAGGATTTATCCACTCCTTTTAGTCGGTGGAAATGACAATACTCTGTCATCTCGAGCGAAGTCGAGAGATCTCAATAATCATTATTTATCTCTAATTATAAAAATGTAGGGGCACACCAGATTAGCAGATTGCAATAGTAAATAGAGAATAGTATCAATAATCCACCACAATCTCCAAGCTCCTATCGTAATCGCAATATCCTAGATTGCAATTCATAACAATATTTAATCAAATGCAATCTCTGGGAAGGAAAAAGGAAGGGTTCAATAATCCACCACAATCCCCAATCTCCTATCGCTATCGCAATATCCTAGATTGCAATTCATAACAATATTTAATCAACTGCAATCTTCCTTATCCCATTGCTATTGCTATTCAGCAGATTATTTAGTACTTAGGGGGAATTGCTACACAATTAGCGGATGGCGATAGTAAATAGTAAATTGTAGTTATAATGAACACAATCTCCAATCTCCTATCGTTATTAAGCAGATTATTTATTACTTAGGTATATAATAATTATCCAAATAACCTATAACTAAATACTCAAACTTGAACTTACACTTTTTTTATATTTAGAAATTTATAACTATAATAATTATTTTCTAAATATAAAAAAAAAGAGGGTACCTAAAGCACTAGCACTTTTCGGATCCCTTCTTGTATTGATACAATTACAATATACATAAAAAAGACGAAAAATGCAAGAGTTTTTTAGACTTTTTTACGATTATGCTATTTGTTAGACTAACACTTATTTTCTCAACATTCAAAACATTTTTTGGTATACATTTGTATTACTTGCTCTATTGGACCTTGCTTTACCACAACTCACTTACACAAAATCAATCAAGAATCACAAATCTGCTGGAAGTCATTGTTGTGAGAAATAATAACGAAAGATTTTCATTTTTTTGCAAAATCTTTGATTATTTCAGCTAAAATTTTCACAGAAAAATAATCTAATCAAGAGTCAACTTCATCGAGAATATAAACACTAGCATTCAAATGTAAATTCAAAAGTATTTCAATTTTTTTTCTTTCTCAACCACTTAGTTTCGCATCAAATCTTCTATCTTTGTAATCATCCCATTCCATTCAAAATTTCTTGAACAATTCCAATGGAATATCAGCATCTTGTAAAAATATTTTAAAGTAGCTTTCTACTGTGATATGACCATATTCCGGGATGTTTTGAAATATATAAACCAAACCTTGTTTAGCTCTGTCCTCAGTTAGCAAATCTGTAATCTCCTTTTCACCTAAAAATATAGATCAAGAAGCTTGTGGCTCCAATCAAGCTAGAATTTTTCATAGTGTGCTTTTTCAAGCTCAGTTTGGTCATACTATATTATATATTTCTCAAGTTTTTACTTCAAATGAAATATTTTTCAAATAATTATTTCACAAATCATTTATTTTTAGCATTTTACATATTTTCAATAATAAATTCAATTACACTACGATACATTCTCCTATAATCTCTAATAAAAGAAAAATTCATATCAGCTCATTCAAAAATTTCAATTTTGCTGTTAGGAATCTGAGCGACGATTTTATTGGTATAATCAATTTGATTTTGTGGCACTCATCCAGATTGCACCACTTCGACAATTCCTTTCACACTA
Source organism: Candidatus Absconditabacteria bacterium (assembly GCA_036541305.1). GTDB lineage: Bacteria > Patescibacteriota > Gracilibacteria > Absconditabacterales > Absconditicoccaceae > JAZHDC01. The sequence goes on along the minus strand of JAZHDC010000001.1, from coordinate 3,325 downwards.
CTAAAATCATAATCAATTAGCTCATTTGAAGTAGGATTGATAAGTATCATCCCTTTTATTTTGGAAGAGTCTTTTGCTGCTTGCAATGTTTGAATTGCTCAGTTATTCTTACCAAAAAGCACAAAACTATCAAACTCAAGATTACTAAGATGATTGATTACTCTGATAATGTTTTTGCTACCCTGATTTACATCATACTCTTTATCATTGAAGTTGTACAATCTAAAGTATGGAATATGATTGTGAACCAAATTAGATATTAGCTCTTCAAAAAACTGTTCGTCTTTTTTATTATTCTTATCTTGCACTATCAATGCAATATTTCTATCAAACATTCATCCTCTACTAAGCTCTCAAAATAGATTTTCTCATTGTTCATTTTTTACATAAATTTTTTCTGTCATTAGAGTTTATTAATAATAAATATTTTATATATATTAATTTTTTGATCGCTAATTTCATTCTATCAACGTTTTTAATTTTTTAGCTTCTTTCCTAGCTATTTTGTCTACCAGGTTATTCATCAAGTCGTCAGAATGTCACTTTACCCAATGCCAATTAATCTTGAATTGTCCAATCAACTCATCCAATTCAATCCATAAATCTTTGTTCTTTACTGGCTGTTTGGTTGACAACTTTCGTCAGTTAACTTTCCAATTATCTAAATATTCAGTAATCCCCAAACTTACATATTTACTATCAATATAGATTTCTATAGGAATTTTGTTGGATTTTAAAGTTTTTAATCACTCAATTACAGCTTTTAGTTCCATTCTATTGTTTGTAGTATTATTTTCTGAGCCACAAACTATTTTACTATCTTCTTTGTAAACTAAAATTGCTCAATATCCTCAATATCAAGGATTACCTAAGCAACTTCCATCTGTATATATTTTGATTATATTTGTCTCCATTTTTTGACTTTTAAAATTTTATTTATATAATATACTATACCAATTTATAACATAAAATCAACTCATTATAATATGTTGATACTACTAATATTAGTTCCAATAAGTTTGATTATACTTAATATCTGGCTTTGGTTGTTTGATAACATTTTTCAACTTGAAAACAATAAACTGAAAATAATTACTATTACAATTGCTATGTGACTGATATCATGACTTTCAATAATTATGTTTCCTAAAATAGTCTCATACCTAGGTTATTTCAACTTGGATTTCACTCAACAAACAGATAATTTCAAACAACAAATTCGATATTTTGGAATATATTTAAGTTGTCTAATAATATTTTTCAAACTAATTATTTCTAAGTTCAGATTTTCTAAAGAACTACTAATAAACTTTATATTATTCTCTTTGTTATTTATAGTGATATGATTCTTATGACAAAACAGCATAACTGAAACTGCTCTTAAATATTATATATTTGTAGCATTATGAGAAGAATTTGTTAAATTTTTTCTATGAATAAGTTTTTATGAAAAATACAAAATAACTGATTCTGATATAATTATTTTTAGTATTTTAAGTGCGTTATGATTTGCATTTATAGAAAACTTTGTGTATGTTTTTACTGCTTTGAACAATTATAATTGAATTTTACAAGGAATATTCTGATGAATTAGTATTCTTATAAGTAGATGATTGATATGATTTATTGTACACACTATATTTACTTGAAATATATGACTACTCAATCTAAAATGATTAAAATCTAATTTTATAATATGGGCAAGTATTGGAATTGTTTTAGGAGTAGGACTTCACTATACATACAACCTACTACTTCACAACTGATACAAATCAGCTATTCTATGAGCTTTATTTATAGGATACTTTTGGATAAGTTTTCTATTCTACAATTCAGACAGAATATTTGTAAAAGAATGAATAAAATATGTTTATTATTAATTATTAATAATGGTAAAAAAAAGAACAAAAAAATCATACAAAAAATACAGAAAAAATTGAAAACAAAATGAACAAATGTTTTTTGCAATTGTATTAATTATACTTATATTATACTACTACAGTATTAAATACATAAAACCAAATCTAGAAATAATAGTAACATATCTATTATATACCTTATTTTCATTAATTATAATTTCGATTCCAATAATATATTATAAAACAAAAAAGAAAAAGGAAGTAATAATTTGTGAGAATGAATTATTAAATGATTTAGTAAATGAAATTAATACATTTAAGCCTCTTAGGAAATATAATCAAGAAATGCCCTATCAAATTGAACTATCTTGATTCTTGAAAAAAACTTATAAATGACTTAAGATTGAGGAAACCAAATGAAATGCAAGACCAGATATTATTGTTGAGAATATAGCAATTGAAATAAAGTGACCTACAAATCCAAAAGATTTATGAACAATCGCTGACAAAATAATAAAATATTTCAAGTATTATGATTTTATGATTGTTGTGTTATTTAGCATTGAAATTCAAGAAAAAGATTATCTAATGTGGAAAACTTGAATATTGGAACATTTTGATAAATATGATTGAAAATTATTTATTATTGAAATAAATTAATATCTAATATAAACAAATGGAAAAGAAAAAAATCCTATAAACAAAATAAAAAAGATTTTGTGAGAGGAATATCCAAACATAGATCTGATGGTAAAAAGAAAAAAGATTGAACTATTTGATCTATTCTGAATCAATATGAATAATGATGGTAATATTCATATGTTATCATTCAAATGAAACAAATTAATAGAAAAAAATGTTTTAGTATATTTTGTTGATAAGAAATGAGAAATCATATCCTCACACGATTACGATAATAATAAGGGATTTAAATTTTTATTTGAATTGGTAACTAATATAACAGATAATTTACTAAACGAAATAGTATTAGTACAAATCCAAAACTATGAAATCAACTGAGACAAAAAAAACACATGAACTGTAATCCCTATGAAATTAGATAATCTATGAACTTTCAACAAATTGAATACTCAAACATTGTTAAACATTTTCAATATTGATATAGAATGGTATTGGCATTTGGAAAGCTTAACAAAACAAAATAATTTTGCTAAAGAATTATATGAAATCATTACTTTCAAATTAGAAATAATAAAACAAAAAATCAACAATATATATAAACTAATAAATACTAATAATAATTACTTCCAAAAACAAAACATAGTATTCAAAAAAGATACAAACTGCACTATTCTTAATATAAAAAATGATAATTATAGTATAAATTGTATTGTTGTTGATGGAAAAATAATAATAACTGATTTTCAATGATTATTATCTTGAATAGAATCATTGATTGAAAACAATTTAAATTATATGAAAGCACAATACAATTAGTAGATAGA